>JANNMV010000427.1:0-1696 GCA_031398205.1 Pseudomonadota bacterium
ACATCGAGCAAGCCATGGCTTTCGTTGTTGATGCGATCTTGAATATCGCGCAGCAAAACGGAATGTCCACGCGCGCGAATTTCCGCGTAGCCGAACTCACGAACCAAACCATTCTCGACACCGCCGCCCAATTGCGCCGCCATGGTCTGCATGCCATAACAAATACCCAATACCGGCACGCCAAGCTCGAATACAACCGCAGGCGCGCGCGGCGTTTCATCTTCCATAACCGACGCCGGGCCGCCGGATAGAATGACGCCACGCGGGTTGAATTCGCGGATGAATTGCGCGCTGACATCGTAAGGATGTAACTCGCAATACACACCGCATTCGCGCACCCGCCGCGCGATGAGTTGGGTGTATTGGGAGCCAAAGTCTAGGATTAGGAGTTTGTTCATTTATGCTGCGTGAAGGGTGAAGAGTGAAAGGTGAGAAGCGAGCAAGCCAGCCGCCAATAACAGCGCGGTTCTCCGTGGCACATGCTCTAAGCGGCAATATCCATAAGCCTCTGCGGCAGTGAGCGGTTCATCTTTTCACTCTTCACATTTCACTTTTCACACCCTACTCCACCCGATAATTCGGCGCCTCCTTAGTAATCTGCACATCGTGCACATGGGATTCGCGAATGCCGGCGGAGGTGATTTCAACAAATTCCGCTTTGCTGCGCAAATCTTCAATCGTCGGGCAACCCAGATAACCCATGCTGGAACGCAGTCCACCCATCAATTGCTGGATCACGCCGATGACCGAGCCCTTATACGGTACCCGGCCTTCGACGCCTTCCGGAACGAGCTTGTCGGCATTGTTTTCCGCGTCTTGGAAATAGCGGTCGCTGGAACCTTGTTGCATGGCAGCGATGCTGCCCATTCCGCGATAGGATTTATACGAGCGGCCTTGGAACAATTCGATTTCACCCGGCGCCTCTTCCGTTCCGGCAAACATGCCGCCGAGCATGACGCTGGATGCCCCCGCCGCAATGGCTTTGGACACATCGCCCGAGTAACGAATGCCACCGTCGCCGATACAGGGAATGTTTGATTTCGCGAGCGCATCGGCAACGTTCTGGATCGCCGTGATTTGCGGTACACCGACGCCGGCAACAATGCGCGTGGTACAAATCGAACCGGGCCCAATGCCGACCTTGACGCCATCGGCGCCATGATCGATCAACGCCAATGCACCCGCCGCTGTGCCAACGTTGCCGCCAATCACTTGCATTGCCGGAAACTTACGCTTGATCCATTTCACGCGATCGAGCACACCTTGCGCGTGGCCGTGCGCGGTGTCGACGATGATGACATCGACGCCTGCTTCGATCAGCGCTTCGACACGCTCATCGGTGCCTTCGCCCACGCCGACCGCCGCGCCGACGCGCAGCCGGCCGTGGCTGTCTTTACACGCAAACGGATGTTCGCTCGATTTTTGAATATCTTTGACGGTGATCAGGCCGCGCAACTCGAAGTCGTCGTTAATCACCAGTACGCGCTCCAAGCGATGGCGGTGCAGCAATGTCATCGCCTCGTCGCGCGATGCGCCTTCGCGCACGGTCACCAGGCGCTCGCGCGGCGTCATGATATTTTTCGCCGGTTGTTGGAGATTGTTTTATAAACGCAGATCGCTGTTTGTAACGTTTACCACCACCGATTTGCCGATCACCACCGGCTAGCCTTAAATTTTATAGCGCTTGGTCATGGCC
>JANNMV010000481.1:0-2070 GCA_031398205.1 Pseudomonadota bacterium
TTTCCCGCCGCGAGTCCCGGCGATTTCGAATCGGTGAAGGCGGTCGCCCGCGCCATCAAGGATAGCCGCGTCTGCGGCCTGGCCCGCGCCACGACACGGGACATCGAACTGGTCGCCGCGGCGATTAAACCGGCGAATGCCGGGCGCATCCACACCTTCATCGCCACGTCGCCGATCCACATGAAAATGAAGCTGCGCATGGAGCCTGACATGGTGGTGGAAGCGGCGGTGAACGCCGTTAAATTCGCGCGCAAATTTTGCGATGACGTGGAGTTTTCGCCGGAAGACGCGGGCCGTTCCGAACCGGATTTCCTATGCCGCATTTTGGAAGCGGTGATCGATGCCGGCGCGACGACCTTGAATATTCCCGACACCGTCGGCTACGCCATGCCAGGCCAATTCGGCGATTTGATTCGCCAATTGCGCGAACGCATTCCCAATTCGGACAAGGCGATTTTCTCCGTGCATTGTCACAACGATCTCGGCTTGGCGGTGGCGAATTCATTGGCCGCCGTGATGAACGGCGCGCGCCAAGTGGAATGCACCATCAATGGCCTGGGCGAACGCGCCGGCAATGCCTCGCTGGAAGAGATCGTCATGGCGGTGCGCACGCGGCAAGATTTCTTCGGCTGCGACACCGGTATCGACGCGACGCATATCGTGCCCATCAGTCGTTTGGTATCCGGCGTGACCGGTTTCCCGGTGCAGCCGAACAAAGCCATCGTCGGCGCCAATGCCTTCGCGCATGAATCCGGCATTCATCAAGATGGCATACTGAAAAATCGTGAGACGTACGAAATTATGCGTGCCGAGGACGTTGGCTGGAACGCCAACAAATTGGTGTTGGGTAAACACTCGGGCCGCAACGCCTTCCGCGCGCGCTTGCACGAACTCGGCATCGAGTTGCAATCGGAGGAGCAATTGAACACCGCGTTCAAAGGCTTCAAGGCACTGGCTGACAAGAAGCATGATATTTTCGACGAAGACTTGCACGCGCTCATGTCCGACGAGGCCATCACGCCCGATGAGGAACACTTCAAGCTGGTGTCCCTCATCGCGCACTCGGAAACCGGCGAAACGCCGTTTGCAAAGCTCACCATGTCTGCCGGCGGTAAAGAACAGCATGCGGAAAGCGCGGGCAGCGGCCCAGTGGATGCGACCTTCAAAGCCATCGAAAGCATGGTGACCAGCGGCGCCGATTTGCAACTCTATTCCGTCAACGCCATCACCAGCGGCCCCGATTCCCAAGGCGAAGTGACGGTGCGGCTGGCAAAACAGGGGCGTATCGTCAACGGCCAAGGCGCCGATCCGGATATTTTGGTGGCCTCGGCAAAAGCCTATTTGAACGCACTGAATCATCTGCATAACAAATTGGAGCGGGTGAATCCGCAGCTTTGACTGTCATTGCGAGGAGCGGGTTTCGCGACGAAGCAATCTGGAGTTTCAGAACGGTGGAAAACCAGATTGCTTCGTCGCTTCGCTCCTCGCAATGACGGCGATTCGGTAGGGTCTAACTATGACGCAACACAATCGCATGCCCACCGTCTTCCTGGGTCATGGCAGCCCGATGAACGCGCTGCAACAAAACGAATTCACCGACGCATGGCGAAAATTCGGCGCGTCGATCCCCAAGCCGCGCGCGGTGTTGTGCGTGTCCGCCCACTGGTACACCCAGGGCACCCACGTCACCGCGACACCAACGCCAGAAACCATTCACGACTTCGGCGGCTTTCCACAAGCGCTGTTTGATTTTCAATACCCCGCGCCAGGCGATCCCGTGCTCGCGCAACGCGTAGTGGATTTGCTCAAGCCGCTTAATGTCGGGCTAGATCAGCAATGGGGATTGGATCACGGCGCCTGGTCGGTGCTTGCGCACGTTTTTCCTGACGCCGACATACCCGTCATTCAACTCAGCATCGACCGCACCCAGCCCGCGCAATTTCACTACGATCTCGGCAAACAACTCGCGCCGCTACGCGATGAAGGTGTGTTGATTCTCGGCAGCGGCAACGTCGTGCACAATTTGGGCATCATGAATTGGCGCGAGCAAACCGTCGCCAATGACTGGGC
>JANNMV010000528.1:0-7272 GCA_031398205.1 Pseudomonadota bacterium
GTCGGCTGCACCACATGAAGTTCTTCCGCTGCACGGGTAAAGCTGCCGTTTCTGGCTACCGCCTCAAACAAACGAAGTTGATTCCATGTTATGCGCATGTCGGGTCGCTCCAAATTATCAATAGTCTTTTATCTATGATACGCAATACGATAAGCTATTTCTATTTATGTTTGATTCGCTCTAGACTTCAAACGATGCTTTCAACTGGCGATAACCTGAATCGTTGGTCAAGCGTCTCGGCGGTAAGATTGCCCGATCGTTACGCAATCCGAAACGCGAGGTATGGATAATTCAAAAGCCGAAGTCGCAGATGTAAACCTTGGCTAAACTTAAACGCGCAACCGCCGCGGTCGCCGGGCAAAGGAATTCGTTGAAAACATTTCGTGTGGCGTGCGAACTTCTGGTGTTAAGAGTCAGTCATAGCCCGCGTGAACTCTGGGCTTGATCTGAGGTGTTTGGCGCCGCTTTTTTTGTAGCAGGATTTTGTGTTTTTTTGATTGGGTCGTTTTATCCACTGACATGAAACGCTTAACGACGAATGGATGACCATTGAATAAGCTTACCTGGACCATTGCCATATTCGTAATTGCGATTTGGAGTTTATTAAGCATCGGCAGTTATGCGCTTCTCAATGTATCTGCCGAGTGGATGACCCAGAACACCGACCTTGTATCCAAACATCCGGACGTGACCGGTTGGCTGGTGTGGGGGCTGGATCTGTTTCGAGATATTGGCGTCTTCGTTGTGATCAGTGTTTGGGCGCTTGTCTCGCTTGTGATCGTCGTGATTGTGAGTCTCTTTCAAAGAAGTCGGAAATTGCTTGGCAGGCGTTCGTAATAGACGATGCCAGAAAATGCTTAGGCAGTTTTGATTTGGATACCATTCGGGAATAGTCTATGAACGAGATTGCTCACACGGGTACGCCTGTGCTCTACCTGGGATTTTCATTCCTGGTCGTCGTATTGCTGCTGGTCGATTTTTGGGTGTTAAGGGCGCAGGGTAGCCACCGCGTTTCTGTGAAGGAGGCAGCGAGTTGGTCAGTAGTGTGGTTTCTGGCCGCCCTGGCATTCGGCGCCTGGCTATGGTGGCATCTTGAGGGTCTGCATGGCCCCGAAATTGCGAAACAGAGAACGCTCGAGTACTTTACCGGCTATCTGATCGAAAAGGGGCTGGCGATTGAGAACGTGTTTATCTGGATCACGATCTTTGCTTATTTCTCTATCCCGCCCGAATATCAAAAACGCGTTTTACTGTGGGGCGTGGTCGGCGCCATCGTAATGCGCGCCGGCCTGATTTATCTCGGGGCAATTATGATCCAGCAGTTCACTTGGATTTTTTACGTGTTCGGAATGTTCTTGGTTTTTACCGGAATTAAAATGTTTTTATTCGCCAACCAAAAAATGGATCTATCTAAGAATCTAGTTCTAAACTGGGTGCGCAGTCATGTGAGAATTACTGAAACGTTGCATGGCGAAAAGTTCACGGTGATGAAGGATGGCCTGCGCTATGCGACGCCGCTTTTACTGGTGCTTGTGTTGGTAGAGGTAAGCGATTTGATCTTCGCGGTCGATAGCATTCCGGCCATCTTCGCCGTCACCAAGGATCCATTCATCGTTTTTACCGCTAACACATTCGCCATTCTTGGATTACGCGCAATGTATTTTTTGCTGGTTGACATGGCCGATCGTTTTCACTTGCTTGGCTACGGTTTGGCGACCATCGTTACACTGGTCGGCGTGAAAATGTTGATCATGGACTTTTACAAGATTCCGATTCCGTGGATGCTCGGCGGTGTTATCGCTATCCTTGCGATCTCCATTTTTGCTAGTCTCGCAACGAAACCCAAGCACGTTGTCGCACTCCCCTAAGCATGGCGCAGCATTGGCTTCGAACCAGCAGCGCCGTATTGAGCATAACGGTCTCGGTATGGTTGTATCCCGCACATGGGCAGCCGCACGTCAGCCCAAGCACCAGTACGTTAGAAGATCCGCGTATTGATGTGAGCGGAGAAAACCCGGTATATGCAAAACGTAGAATATTTCTTTCCTACGACTGGCAAGACTTAGAAGATGGGAAGGCGCTAAACCGTGTTCGGTTGCGCATGTTGCAGCCATTCGGAGCGAATGCGCGCTACTCCTGGCAGATCGAGCTGCCTTACGAATGGCTTCAAGAACCTAATGGCGATGACGTTCAGGGTGTTTCTGACATTTCTACGCGGCTCAATTGGGCCGTTAGCCGTACCCCGGATTTGCGCCAGAACCTCGGTCTCAACATCCAGTGGCAGACCGCGCAAGACCGCCGATTGAGCGACAACGCGACATTACTCATGCCGCAGTATGCTTTTTCCCACGCGCGTTCTGATACGCTTGTCATCAGCGGGCAACTGATCTACGCGCGTTCCGTGGATCGCGCGCTTGGCACGCCAAGAGTAAATCGTCTCACCTTCGAACCGAGCATGACGGTCCTACTTCCGGACAGTTGGTCATGTACATTGGCAACCAGGATGAGTTGGAATTTCGAACGTAAAAAACTCGCCGCGACCGTTAGAGGAACCCTTGGTTTCGTAATCGGGCAACGACAGCAGTGGGAGCTCGACGCCTTCGCCGAGCATGCCTTGACGGACTTTGCGCGTCAGACGCAATTTGAGAACCGAGTTGGTTTTGATCTGGTCCGTTATTTCTAGTCGAGTCCGAGGTTACTAGCGTGTTTTCTCTTGGCACGGGCGTATTGGTGACAGTTTGCTGGGTCGGCGGTATTGCTATCCTGGGATTGGGCGCATGGCTCGTTTGTTACGCGCCAAATTGTACCGTCCCTAATCTGGATGCAACGTTGCTGGACTGGGTTGCACAACGGCGCAACGAAACATTTGACTCGTTGTTTCGAGCCGTGACTTGGTTGGGATCGATTGCGGTGCTTGTGCCGGCAGTGGTTGCAAGTATGTCGCTGCTAGCCTATCGGCGGCGAATCCGCGAGGGGCTGTTTCTCGGTCTGGCGCTGGTCGGTACGATTGTGATTGTACATGTGAGTAAACTCGTCGCCGCACGGCCACGTCCCGCGGATATCAACCCGGTCATTACAATGCCGTGGGATTTGTCGTTTCCGAGCGCGCATTCGGCCCAGATTGTCGCCGCGGTGTTAGCAAGCCTTATCGTTGTCAGTCGGTTAGCGATTGGCTGGCTAAAATGGCTCATACCCATTGGAGCGCTTTGCGTACTTCTAGTTGCGATGTCGCGAATTTACCTTCAAGTACATTATCCGTCCGATGTTCTGGCCGGCATGCTTGCTGCCGGATTGTGGGTTTTTGGACTCGCCAAGCTAACGTTTTTTAGGGAATGAAGGTAATCCAATATGCGCAATAAATTTCTTGGTATTGGCCAGCCTGGCTACCACCCGCTACGCAAGTTGCGAACCGTGGTTTCCGGACTAAGATACGCGGTGCTGCAAGATTTCAGTGTAGGTTACAAAGTCGTCCTGTCTGTGGTTGTTCTGGCCGTGGCTTTCGTCCTTCGCCAATGGGTTGACGTTTTGCTTATTCTGTTGGCTACGGGACTCGTGCTGACCGCCGAGATTCTCAATACCGCGATCGAAGCGGTGTGCGATTTCGTCGAATCTAAGCACAATGACAAAATCAAAATTATTAAGGACGTCGCCGCCGCCGGCGTTGGAATCAGCATTCTCGTTTGGGCGGTAATTCTATTGGCGGAAATGTCGCGGTTGTGGTCGGCATTTTCAGGCTGACGGCGGGTGGTGATTACAGCACCGGAGGATAAAAATTCGATTTTTCTCGGCTGCGGATCGGCTAAACTACAGTCTTCAATTTTCCAGGACTGCCCAAATGAACGTGAACCCCTATCAAAAAATTTGTTTAACTCTTGCGCTGGTATATTCCCTTTTCCTGCCACTCAAGGGATTTGCGGCGGATAATTCGGTGATTGGCGCCTGGCGGCTGATGTCCTGGGTCTCGGAGGACGCGGAATCGGGCAAGGTTACCCCTGTGTTCGGCGAGCGGCCTAATGGCTATTTGATTTACACCGCCGGCGGGCGCATGTCGGTTAATCTTTCCGCGGATGGTCGCAAGCCGTTAAGCGGCGACCGTTTCAGCACGCCGGCCGAAGAGCGGGCACAGGCTTTTTCCACGGCGATCGCCTATTCCGGCACCTATGACATCACCGCCGAGGGCATCATGCATCACGTCGAGGTGGCGACATTTCAGAATTGGGTCGGCACTGAGCAATTTCGTTACGTTGTCGTCGAAGGCGAGACGATGAATGTCAAGACGCCGCCGATCAAAGGGCCGCCGGACGGGAAAACCAAAGTGATGACCTTGGTGTTCAAGCGTCTCGAATAACGTCACCAGATCGCGCGATGGGGAAAATATCTGCCGCAAAAAAAGGACGCAAACACGTCGCGCGAGCCAGCGTGCCGCAGTGGGAGCGTGGTTATAAGAGCCATGTTTATTGGCTGGGCGGGCGCAAGTTGGGCCGAGTGTGGCTTCAGCCTGCCGACCTCGATGGCAAAAAATATGCGTGGCAGGCCTATACGAAAACCGCCGTCGCCGCGACACTGGCCGAAGCCAAGCGCGCGGTGGAGTTCGTGGCCCGCGCGGAACGACGGCAGTTAAGTTTATTCGACGATAACGTTTATTTTGAGGGCCTGTCATGAGCGCATTGGCGCTGCGAAGGAGGATCCAAGCGCGACGCATTTGAGTGGATGGACTGCGGCTAGCCGCGTTTTGCTCAATTATCTACGCCATACTTAGCGCGGGGTGCGCAACGATGAAACCACCGACCCAAGTTCCCCTTGTTATCGCCCATCGCGGCGCGAGCGGGTATGTGCCGGATCACACGCTCGAAGCCTACGCGTTGGCGATCGAACAAGGTGCGGACTACATCGAACCGGATTTGGTGGCAACCAAAGACGGCCATCTCATAGCGCGCCATGAACCGAATCTGATCGCGACCACCAACGTTGCCGGATTTTCTGAATTCGCCGATCGTAAGCGCAAAGCCAACATCGACGGCATGGACGAGGAGGGTTTTTTCGCGAGTGATTTTACGCTTGCCGAAATCAAAACCCTCGGCGCCGTGCAGCAGTTTGCGGAGCGCGATCAATCACTGAACGGTCGGTTCAAGGTGCCGACTTTCGAGGATATTATCGAGCTCGCCAAACGCAAATCCCACGAGGAAAATAGAACGATTGGCCTGTATCCCGAGACCAAGCATCCGACTTATCACCGCAGGCTCGGCCTCGCGCTCGAGGATCGCCTGATCGCCGCGCTTAAGGCAGCCGAGTGGCATCGCCGCGACGCCCCGGTGTTTATTCAATCATTCGAGCCGAGCAGCTTGCGTTATTTGCGCGAGCGCATTCAGGTGAAGTTGGTGCAACTGGTTATGGCCAGCGGCGTGAGCGCCGACGGCGCGCTGGAATTTAATCCACCCTATGCAAGGCCCTTCGATTGGACGCTAAGCGGCGAGGTGCGCACTTTTCGCGATCTCGTTACGTCGCAAGGATTGGTGCAAGTAAAAACCTATGCCGAGGGTGTGGGTCTGTGGAAATCATTGCTCCTTAGTTCTGCTACCCAGGCGAGCGGCGTCGCTGCGTATAACGAAGCGAACCGAACTCTGCTCCCACCATCACATTTGATCGACGACGCACATCGTGCCGGACTTCTCGTTCACGCCTGGACTTTTCGCAATGAGCAACATCGACTTGCCGCCGACTACCGAGGCAATCCGATCCACGAATATCTCAAGTTCTATCAGCTTGGCGTCGATGGTGTGTTCAGCGATTTCAGCGACACGGCGGTCGAGGCGCGAAGGATTTTTCGAGGCCAACAAAGCGCCAAACCATAGGATGGGAAGAGCGTCAGCGAATCCCATCGCGCATACCTGAAGACTCGCATCAATATTGGCTCCCCACGTAGCATGCCTTGGGAGCCGCGCTACTATTGCCTGTCAGGCCATCGCCTGTCGCGATCACGTTTTACTCGGCGACGTTGATTCTTTATAATGCCCTCGTAGTTTCACTCTCGATCGCCGCATCTCGCGTTATTTCCCATCTACCGAAAAATAATTTTCATCTATGCGTGCCTCACAATTTTTTCTGTCCACTCTTAAAGAGGCGCCTGCCGAAGCGGAACTCGTCAGCCACAAACTGATGCTAAGAGCCGGGCTCATCAAGAAGCTCGGTTCGGGTTTGTATAGTTGGATGCCACTCGGTTTGCGCGTATTGCGCAAGGTCGAACACGTGGTGCGCGAGGAGATGGATGCGAGCGGCGCCATAGAGTTGTTGATGCCCGCCGTGCAGCCGGCGGAGTTGTGGCAGGAATCGGGGCGTTGGGCGCAATTCGGCCCGCAAATGTTGAAGATTAAGGATCGTCACGATCGGGATTTTTGTTTTGGCCCAACCCACGAGGAAGTGATTTCCGACATCGTGCGACGTGAGATTAAAAGTTATCGTCAATTGCCGATTAACTTTTATCAGATTCAAACCAAGTTTCGCGATGAGATTCGGCCGCGCTTCGGCGTCATGCGTGCGCGCGAATTTGTCATGAAAGATGCCTATTCGTTTCATGCCGATAGCGCGAGTTTGGAGGCGACGTATCAGGCGATGTACGACGCCTATTCGCGCGTTTTCACGCGACTCGGATTGAAGTTTCGTTCCGTCGCGGCCGACCCTGGCGCCATCGGCGGCACGGGATCCCACGAGTTTCATGTGCTGGCCGATTCCGGCGAAGACGCAATCGTGTTTTGCCCGACGTCGGACTATGCCGCGAACGTCGAATTGGCCGAAGCCATCGCGCCAGAAGCCAAGCGTGGCGCGCCTCTGGCCCTAGGCCACCCCGTCCAGCCTATGTCGAAAGTCGCCACACCGGGCAGAAAGACCTGTGAAGATGTCGCCGAATTGCTTAAGCTTCCGCTCTCTCAAACCGTGAAATCTATAGTCGTAGTGGCGAACGAAAAGCTGATGATGCTGTTGCTGCGCGGTGATCATGTGCTAAACGAAGTTAAGGCGGGAAAGATTCCTGGCTTGCAGGATTTTCGTCTTGCCAGCGCCGAAGAGATTCAAGCCAAATCCGGTATGCCGGTCGGCTACATGGGCCCGGTCGGATTGCGCGATGACGTGACGCTCATCGCCGATCGCAGCGTCGCTGCGATGAGCGATTTCGTTTGTGGTGCAAATGAAGACGGCTTCCACTTAACCGGCGTGAATTGGGGTTGCGATTTGCCGGAGCCGGGATTGATTGCGGATATTCGCAACGTCGTCGCCGGC
>JANNMV010000570.1:0-2753 GCA_031398205.1 Pseudomonadota bacterium
AGTCAGCGATGAAACTAAAGCCGAAGTAAAATCCCATTTAAAACGGGGCGTCAACGCTTTCGTCAAGCGCTTGAAATTTGCACCTTTCATTGTTGGCAAGGAATTGACCTATGCCGACTGCGCCGCGTTCGTACATTTGCCGACCGTGTCGCAAGCGGCGAAAGCAATTTATGGCGAAGACCCCCTCGTCGACGTTCCAGGGCTGAAGGAATATTCATCGATGCTGCGCCAACGTCCCCACGCTATCACGGTGAACAACGATCGTAAAAAGGGAATGGAAGAATTCATCGCCCGTCGCAAATAACTAAATGGACTGGCGAATGGCCTGGGAGGCAGTATTGGTGCGGCTCTTCAGGCATTGATGGTTACGTTTAGACGCGCGACCGTATGAGGAACGAGTGATGTCAGGGCGGATTTAATCGCCGGCATCGCGATGCAATAAGGCACGCGAATTCACCTTTGCATCGTCGGCGCCAATCGCGATCGGGCGCAGTTCCCCGATCCCGATCGCCTAGATCTTGCGCGCACACTGAACCGCCACCTCGTGTCGTTTCGCAGCGCGAAAATGTGCTTCGCACAGCCCCGTTTCATTCGGCGCGATGGGATTGTCCTAGCCTTGCCGCGTTAGTTGCATCGACCTGAGACCCGCATCGATACCGGGTAGCCCGAGGCCCGTGGCAATATCGAATGTAGGGTGCATTCATGCACCAAGGATGAACGGTGCATAAATGCACCCTACAGCGGTTGGCGGCGACAGTGAAACACTCGCAGGGCGCGCCGAAATTAACCATTGATCTAGTGCGGAACGCGCCGTTAATCGACCACGCCACGAGCCACATCCAGCTTGCTTCCTGGCAATGGTCGTCCTGGGTGCCGCACCACGCTTGCCTCCTGGCCTGCCCGGTGATTTTAGGGCACACTACGCAGCAATCGGTTCATTCAAATAGTTGGTTCATGGCGCGGCAATTTCAACTTTTAGTCTTCGATTGGGACGGCACAGTCATAGATTCGGCCGGCCTGATCGTCAGTTCCATCCAACGTGCGTGTGCGGACATGAAGCTGCCAGTGCCGCAGGCGCGGGACGCCAGCTACGTGATCGGCCTGGGCATGAAGGATTCGATGCAGCACTTGTTGCCGGAGCTGGCCGAGCGCGATTATCCGCCGTTCATGGAACGTTATCGCCATCATTTTTTGGGGCGCGATCACGAAGCGCCGCTATTCGACGGCATCGAACCGCTCCTGGCGGAACTGGAGCAAGGCGGTCATTTGCTCGCGGTGGCGACGGGCAAAAGCCGCATCGGGCTGCAACGTTCATTTGAGCAAACCGGCATCGGCAAGCGTTTTCACACCAGCCGTTGCGCCGACGAAAGTTTTTCAAAGCCGAATCCAGCGATGCTGTTCGAGGTCATGGACGCGCTCGGCGCATCACCGGAGAATACCTTGATGATTGGCGATACCTCGCACGATCTGTTGATGGCGCAAAATGCCGGTGTCGCCGCCGTTGCCGTCACTTATGGCGCCCACGACGGCGCCGCGCTGCGAGGGCTGAAGCCGCTGGCCTGCGTGGATTCCGTCGCCGCACTACGCGCATGGTTGACGCAACACGCCTGATCTGCGCATCGAGCCGTATTAAAGACGGCGGTACAGGCGTGCGCTTCGATTTGCCGTGGGGTGCGAAATCCTTGCCCGCCTTTGCCGTGCGCAAAGACGGCAAAGCCCATGCCTATCTCAACAGTTGCCCCCACCAGGGTACGGAGCTGGATTGGCAGGAAGGCGAGTTCTTTGACGAAAGCACGTTATACTTGATTTGCGCCACCCATGGCGCGGCGTTTTTCCCCGACAGTGGTTATTGCTGCGCTGGCCCGTGCAAAGGTCGCAGCTTAGTCAAGGTACCGGTGGAGGAGCTCGACGGACATCTTTATTGGCAGGAAACTTAACGCGATGAATGACACAACCGAACCGAACTGGGAACGCAAGACCATTGAGAAACTCGCCTACTCCGCTCTGGAGGAACAGCGGCGCTCGCGGCGCTGGGGCATTTTCTTCAAGATACTCACTTTTACGTATCTGATTTTCATACTGGTTGCGGCGATGGGTTGGCTCCGTCACGGCGCCGGTGTGGCGTCGGCGCAGCATACCGCGTTGATCGATATCCGCGGTGTGATCGCCGATGGCAACGAGGCCTCGGCGGAACGCATTCTCGAAGGTTTACGCACCGCTTTTAAAGACAGTAAGACCCAAGGCGTGGTTCTACGCATCAACAGCCCCGGCGGCAGCCCGGTGCAGGCAGGCCAGATCAACGATGAGATAAAACGGCTGCGCGCCAAGTATCCGAAAATTCCGTTATATGCGGTGGTGGACGATGTCTGCGCATCGGGTGGCTACTACATCGCCGTGGCGGCCGACAAAATTTTTGTCGATAAGGCAAGCTTGATCGGCTCCATCGGCGTGTTGATGGACAGCTTCGGCTTCACCGGCACGATGGAAAAATTAGGCGTGGAGCGGCGCCTGATTACCGCCGGCGCGAATAAAGGCATGCTTGATCCATTCTCACCGCTCGATCCCAAGCATGCGGAATATGCCAAAGTCATGATTAAGCAAATTCATGATCAATTCATTAAAGTGGTTCGTGATGGTCGCGGCCAACGTTTGAAGGAAACCCCCGACATGTTCACCGGCTTGATCTGGAGCGGGGAGGAGGGCATTAAGCTCGGGTTGGCCGACGGCTTGGGAAGCTTGGACTACGTGGCCCG
>JANNMV010000657.1:0-1601 GCA_031398205.1 Pseudomonadota bacterium
CGAGATCAGCGAAACTTTGCGCGGCGAGCCGGAGCCGACCCTGTTGTCGCTGCTCGATACCACTCGCACCAGCATGGGCGGCCGCCGCCTGCGCCATTGGTTGCATCATCCGCTGCGCGAGGTGAACACGCTGCGTCTGCGTCACGACGCGATTCGCGTGCTGATCGGCGAACCGAGCCGCCATCGTTACGACGATTTGCGTGAGACGTTGAAACAAATCGTCGACATCGAACGCATCACCGCGCGCATCGCGCTCGGCAACGCCCGGCCCCGCGACCTCTCCGGTTTGCGCGATAGCCTCGCCGCAGAGCCAATACTGGCGCGGCTTCTGGCGATGGTCGAGAGTCCGCGTATCGCCGCGCTCAGCGCCGCATTGCGCATCGATCCGAATATCGAAGCGTTGTTACGCCGCGCGTTGCAAGACGAACCGGCGTCCGTTATCCGCGAAGGCGGTGTGATTCGCGATGGCTACGATCCGGCGCTAGACGAACTGCGCGCGATCCAAACCGACAGCGGACAATTTTTGCTCGCCCTGGAAACCCGCGAACGCGCGCGCACCGGCATCGTCAATCTCAAAGTCGAATACAACCGCGTTCATGGTTTTTACATTGAAGTCAGCCAAGCCAACGCCGACAAAGTGCCGGACGATTATCGCCGCCGCCAAACGCTGAAAAACGTCGAGCGCTACATTACACCGGAACTGAAAGCGTTCGAAGACAAAGCCTTGTCGGCGAACGACCGCGCCCTGGCGCGCGAAAAGTTATTGTACGAAGTATTGCTGCAACAACTGCTGCCGCACATCGGCGCCCTGCAAAGCGCCGCGGGCGCCATCGCTGAAATTGATGTGCTGTGTGCGTTGGCCGAACGCGCCGTCGCGCTGAACTATGTCGCGCCGCAACTCACCGACGAGCGCGGCATCGATATTCAGGCGGGCCGCCATCCCGTTGTTGAGAAAACCATCGATCACTTCATCGGCAATGACACGGCGCTCTCAGCCGCGCGGCAGATGTTGCTCATCACCGGCCCGAACATGGGCGGTAAATCCACTTACATGCGCCAGACGGCGTTGATCGTGCTGCTCGCCTATTGTGGCAGTTTCGTCCCGGCGGACAGCGCGCACATCGGCGCGATCGATCGGATTTTCACGCGCATCGGTTCGGCGGATGATCTTGCCGGTGGCCGCTCGACTTTCATGGTCGAGATGACCGAGGCGGCGAATATTTTGCACAATGCGACACCGAATAGCTTGGTGCTCCTGGACGAAATCGGCCGCGGCACCTCGACGTTCGACGGCCTTGCCCTCGCCTGGGCCATCGCCAAACAACTCACCGAAAAAAACCAATCGCTGACTCTATTCGCCACCCACTATTTCGAACTCACCCGCCTCGGCCAGGAACATAAACAAATCGCCAATGTCCATCTGGAAGTGGTCGAACATCAAAGCCAAATTGTGTTTTTGCACAGCGTAAAAGACGGCCCGGCAAGCCAGAGTTACGGTGTGCAAGTGGCGCAGTTGGCGGGGGTTCCGGCGAGCGTTATTCGCAGCGCGCGACAAAAATTGAAACAACTGGAAGACAGCGCCGTGATGCGCGGCGGGCAGG
>JANNMV010000070.1:0-1543 GCA_031398205.1 Pseudomonadota bacterium
GCAGGCGATTCTGCATTTTGCTTCACGCCGCGCCATGGACATCGAAGGCCTTGGCGATAAACTGGTCGATCAATTGGTCGATGCGGGTTTGATCAAATCGCTTGCCGACATTTACGCTGTGTCCTCGGAACAACTTTCAGGCCTGGAGCGAATGGGTGATAAATCGGCGGCTAATTTGCTCGAAGGGATCGAGAACAGCAAGCACACAACCCTGCAAAGATTCATCTATGCACTGGGGATTCGCACCGTTGGCGAATCCACCGCGCGCGATCTCGCGCGCTACTTTGGTAGCCTGGAAGCCTTGCTGGATGCGGATCTTCAGGCATTGCAGAGGGTTTCCGATGTCGGGCCGGTGGTGGCGCAGGCGATTGTCGATTTTCTCGCGGAGCCGCATAATCGTGCGGTGATTAATGCGTTGCGCGGTCATGGTATCGTGTGGCAGGAAGCAGCGCCGCGTAGCACGAATGAGATCGCGCCCAGTAAAGCGGGCGGCAAGACGTTCGTCCTCACCGGCACACTCCCCACCCTAACGCGTGACGAGGCGAAAGCGCGTATCGAGGCGGCGGGCGGTAAAGTCGCGGGATCGGTATCGAAGAAAACCGATTATGTCGTTGCTGGGGAAGAGGCCGGGACTAAGCTGGTGAAGGCGAATGAATTGGGTATTGCGTTGTTGGATGAAGTGGGTTTATTGGCGTTGCTTGAAGAAAACCGAAAGGACTGACCGGTGAAGAAAATTCGAAAGGCTGTATTTCCCGTTGCGGGGTTGGGCACGCGATTTTTGCCCGTCACAAAATCATCGCCGAAAGAAATGCTGCCGGTGGTGGACAAGCCGCTGATTCAATATGCGGTGGAAGAGGCGGCGGCGGCCGGCATTACCGAGATGATTTTTATCACCGGCCGCGGCAAACGTTCCATCGAAGATCATTTCGACAAAGCCTATGAATTGGAGGCGGAACTTGCCGCCCACGGCAAGAATCGACTGCTCGAAGAAGTGCGCAATCTACTTCCGCCGGGAATTCATTATTCCTACGTACGTCAGGTCGATGCCCTGGGTTTGGGGCATGCGGTATTGTGCGCGCTGCCGCTCATCAACGATGAGCCTTTTGCCGTGCTGTTGGCCGACGATTTGATCGACGCGCAAGTGCCTGTGCTTAAACAGATGGTCGATCTATTCAACGGCCATTCCATACTCGGTTTGCAAAACGTCGCGCGCGAAGAGACGAGCCAATACGGTATCGTCAAGGCCGATCCACCGGTGGGGCGACAATCGCACATTACCGGCATTGTCGAAAAACCCATGCCGAGCGCGGCGCCTTCGACCTTGGGTGTGGTCGGGCGTTACATTCTGACGCCGCGAATTTTTCATCACCTTAAATCCATCGCGCCCGGCACCGGCGGCGAAATTCAGTTGACCGATGGCATCGCGAGTTTATTGAAAGAAGAAGATGTCGTGGGTTATGAATTCGAAGGCCGACGTTATGACTGTGGTTCCAAACTCGGGTACTTGAAGGCAACCGTCGCCTATGGTCTCAAGCATGCGGAA
>JANNMV010000091.1:0-1843 GCA_031398205.1 Pseudomonadota bacterium
GACGACATGTCGCATCGTATTGACGAGCTAATTTTTTGTAGCTAGCGAGGGCAAATTCAGGATTCGGCTTTCCGCTGTCGCGAAGAGATTTCATATTTGACCTTAGGGCAATCTTGGCAACAACCACCATCAGCGTGCTCACGTTAGAAGTGGTGTTTCACGAAAGACAAGGCGTCTCCGATTGGCGATGGTAACGCTGTAGTCAGGCGTATGGGTCCGTTGTTCAATGTTGGTGCCCATGATGGGCGTCGGGATAATGCGGGTGGGCATGACTTATCGGATCGTGGCCATGCCGATGCGTATGACGGGTGTCGTCTGGCACAAAATTGTCATGTTCGTGTTGGTGATGTTCGTCATGTACGTGTTCATGAGTGTGCTCCAATGCATCATGGGCGTGCGCGTGATCGTGACGCTCGGTTAAGTGTAACCACACCCCCGCACCCATCAACAGACCGGCGAGCACGAGCGTTACCGTAACCGTCTCGCCGAGTAGGACAAACGAGATCATGGCACCGGCGAACGGCGCAATCGAGAAGTACGCGCCGGTGCGCGCAGCGCCGCGGTGACGAAGCGAAACGACAAATAGCACTAGGCTCGCGCCGAAACTGAAAAAACCGACTGCGCAAGCAGCGACAATAACTTGAAATGATGGGAACTTCGCTCCGAGTGTCCAAGCAATCATAACATTCACCACGCCAGCCACAATCCCCTTTATCATTGCGATGAAAGTAGCGTCAGTTAGCGCTATTTTCCGTGTCAAATTGTTGTCAATACCCCACAAAAAACAAGCCCCCAGCACGGCGAGTGCGGGCAACGCAGAGCCAAAGACATTATCGCCTGGCCAGGAGAGCACGAGCGCCCCGATCACGATCAGCGCCATGCCGAACGCGATGCGCCGGTCGAAGTTTTCGTGGAACACGAACCAAGCCAGCAACGCCGTGAACACCGCTTCAGCGTTCAACAGTAGCGACGCGGCCGAGGCGGGCATGCGAGACAGTCCCATCATTAGAAGCACCGGGCCGACCACACCACCTGTCGCAACCGCGATGGCCAGCCACTTGACTTCTCCGCGTGCCAGGCGGACGGATTCGGTGCGCCGAAACTGCCGTGCCAAGGCAAGCCCAAATCCCGAACCCAAATAAAGCAGCCCCGCCAATAGCCACGGGCTCATCGACCCGAGCAAGAGTTTGGCGGCTGGGGCTCCGGCGCCGAAAAGCACGGCCGCTCCTAATGCAGCCATGACACCCGGATTACGCCAAGCATTCATGTATACGGTTTGCCAAACGTTCACAGTTTACTGATCATTTGCTTCGCTATTTTGCTGACTCGATCTGCATCAGCGTAAAGGCCCCGTTGATCTTGTCAGCGGCGAAGTTGATTTTATCTCCTTCTTTGATCTGATCGAGCATCGCGGCGTCTTTGACGCGAAAAACCATGGTCATGCCGGGCATATCCAGGTTTTTTATCGGGCCATGTTTAAGGGTGACTTTGCCGGCATCCTTGTCGACTTTCTTGACTTCGCCTGTGGTCATCGCAGACGAACCGGTGTGATGGCTGTCATGCTGATCGGCGAAGACTTGGGACAGCGGTGCGCTTAGAACCATGACTAAGGCTAGGGAAAGTAAATGCGTGCGTTGCATACGATGTTCCTTTAAATAAGAAAAATGAACCAGGGAAGCTCTGAATAAGATCGAGTTCTAAGTGAGACAAGGCGCGAGCAAAAAATATCGACGCCGCATATACATAATATGTAAGGAGATATTTTTTGTGAGTAACGAAGTATCACGACGAAATCGGAGTTATTCAGATCGACGAATCCCAAATGTAGCCGCGCCGGTGCTAT
>JANNMV010000096.1:0-1541 GCA_031398205.1 Pseudomonadota bacterium
ACTAATTAAGCGAATTGTAGCACAACCAAATCACCCATGAGATTGACGAGCGGACTGATTTAAACCCAACTTATTCGGCGGTTTGCCTTTGGATTTTAGAATCGGAGGCTTAATTCGCGGTTGGGGCTTAATAGATTTGCCCGTTTTTCGTTCCCAGGTTGCCACCAAGAAAAAGCCATCGATCTGTCGCATCGGCTTTCGCATTCGAATCAAAACCGCACAACTGCGTTTTGACAAGTATTCGGATGACTTGTCAAGTCGACTGGCGTTGCTCCGCAAAAATTTGCGTTAACCATCTGATTTTAATGGAGGACGACGACAATTGCAGAGCAAAATTTGAAGGCGTAAATGCCTGTAGAATGGCGTCTTTATTGGCTCCCCGACCTGGGCTCGAACCAGGGACCTGCGGATTAACAGTCCGTCGCTCTACCAACTGAGCTATCGGGGAATATTTCGGTGTAGTTCGACTTGCTGTGAAAAACTCGGACACAGTGCGCATGCACTCCATCGCAAGGAGCGGATTATAGAGCATTTTGTCCTGTTGAAAAAGACCTTGATGCATCTAATCGCAATGATTTTGTTGCGCGCCTTGCGCACCGGCCAATGCGTTGGGATAATCGAGTGATGATGACAACCGCTTTCATTACTCATTCTGCGTGCACGCTGCATGACATGGGCGCGGGTCATCCGGAATCGCCGCAGCGCTTGGGTGCGATCAAAGATCGGCTGATTGCCGCTGGGCTCGATGGGTTGTTGCAGCACTATGAAGCGCCGCGCGTAAAGCGCGAGCAATTGCTGCGCGTGCATAGTGAAAGTTATGTTGATGAAATAGAAGCGCAAGCGCCGCGTGAGGGGTTGATTCAACTCGATCCCGATACATCGATGAATCCCCATAGCCTGGAGGCAGCGCGCCGCGCCGCGGGGGCAGTTGTATTGGGCGTCGATTTGGTGATGACGGGTAAGCTGCAGAACGCGTTTTGCGCCGTTCGCCCACCGGGTCACCATGCATTGTCGAATCGGTCCATGGGATTTTGCATTTTCAATAATGTCGCGGTTGCCGCGGCCCATGCGCGGGCTGAGTATGGCGTCAAACGGGTCGCAATTCTGGATTTCGATGTGCATCATGGCAACGGCACGGAAGAAATTTTTGCCAACGAGCCCGATGTCATGTTGTGTTCCACATTCCAGCACCCTTTTTACCCCTACGCGGGCGCCGATACGGTCAGCGATCACATCATCAATTCGCCGCTGCCGGCAATTTCCGGTGGTGAGGAATTTCGCGCAGCCGTTCTCGCAGACTGGATCCCAAACGTCAGCCGCTTTCGGCCGGATATTATTTTGGTCTCCGCTGGCTTTGACGCCCACAAAGACGACCCGCTCGCGTATTTGCGATTAGTGGAAGACGACTACCGGTGGGTCACGGCGGAGATTGTTAAGTTAGCGAATGAGTTTTCAAAAGGGCGGATAGTGTCGACGTTAGAAGGCGGCTACAACCTTGACGCGCTAGGTCGCAGTGTCACGGAACATATACGCGTGTTATT
>JANNMV010000151.1:0-2162 GCA_031398205.1 Pseudomonadota bacterium
CGCCAGCCATCTTTCCATGCCCGCGTCATGGGCGCTGGGCAAGCGCATTTTGCAGCAAGGCGGTGTGCCGCCGCCGTTCGATCTAGTCGCGCCAAAGTGATCGCCCTGGAAGGCAATGGTGGACCGGCTCTTCAGGTATACCATGCCAGAAGGCAAGCTGGGTAAGGCGCCTGGCGCGGCATCGAATCAGAGATTCCCTCACCCAAAGCTTTGGTATACTTCCTCCTTTGGCGGCGATCATTTGATCGGCCGCCGATTTGTTTTTGGGGATGACGATGTCGTACGTGATGAATACCTATGCGCGCCAGCCGATTGGTTTTGTGAAGGGCGAAGGCGCCTGGCTGATTGACGATAAAGGCAAACGCTATTTGGATGCCGTGTCCGGCGTGGCGGTGACGAGCGTGGGCCATGCTCATCCGAAAGTAGTCGAGGCGATTTGCGAGCAAGCGAAGAATCTGCTGCATACTTCGAACCTCTATCAAATTTTCCGCCAGGAAGAATTGGCCGAACGCATCGCCAAACTTTCCGGCATGAACGAGGTGTTCTTCTGCAATTCCGGCGCCGAGGCGAACGAGGCGGCGATCAAAATTGCACGCCTGTACGGCCACAAGGCCGGCGTCGAAAATCCGCACATTATTGTCATGGAAAAGGCCTGGCATGGCCGCACTTTAGCCACCTTATCGGCGACTGGCAGCCGCAAGGCGCAAGCGGGTTTTGAGCCGTTGATGGACGGCTTTGTGCGCGTGCCGTACAACGACGCCGTCGCCGTGCAACAAATCGCGAAAAACCAATCGAATGTGGTCGCCGTATTGGTCGAAGTATTGCAAGGTGAGGCCGGCGTAGTCATGGCGGATCTGGACTACATCCGCACCTTGCGCGCAATCTGCGACAAGCAAGAGTGGCTCCTCATGATCGACGAAGTCCAATGTGGAATTGGCCGCACCGGCAAATGGTTCGGTTTTCAATATGCCGACGTAATGCCCGACGTGATTACGTTAGCGAAGGGACTGGGTTCCGGCGTGCCGATCGGCGCGTGTGTCGCGGCGGGTCGCGCGGCGGGCGTGTTCGGCCCCGGCAATCATGGCTCGACGTTCGGCGGCGGGCCGTTGGTGTGCGCCGCGTCGCTCGCGACACTTAAGGTTATTGAAGACGACGGCCTGCTGGAAAAATCGACGCAAACCGGTGATTGGATACGCTCGCAATTAGGCGAACGGCTCGCTGGTGTTGCCGGCGTGAAAGAGATTCGCGGTCGCGGCATGATGATCGGTATCGAGCTTGATCGGCCCTGCGCGGACATCGTGCGGCGCGCGCGCGAACAAAGCTTGTTGGTGAATGTCACCGGCGACAATGTCGTACGGCTGTTGCCGCCACTCAACTTTTCTGCGGCGCAAGCGGAACAATTGGTCAGCACGCTGGCGCCGATCATCAAGGAATTCCTCGCGGCCTAACCAAAGTGGAATTGCGGCATTTTTTGCAGTTGAAGGATTTGAGTCGCGAAGAGATCGAGCATATCTTCGCGCGCTCGACCTGGATTAAGCGCCAGTTCAAAGAATACAAAGCCTACCAGCCGTTGACCGATCGCACGCTGGCCATGGTGTTCGAGAAAAGTTCGACGCGCACGCGCGTCTCGTTCGAGGCGGGCATGTATCAAATGGGCGGCTCGGTCATCACGCTAAACCGTCAGGATTCACAACTCGCCCGCGGCGAACCGATCGAAGACGTGGCGCGGGTGATTTCACGCATGGTCGATATCGTCATGATCCGCACCTTCGAGCAAAGCATCATCGAGCGTTTTGCCGCATATTCGCGCGTGCCGGTGATTAACGGCCTGACCAACGAATACCATCCGTGCCAAATCCTCGCGGATATTTTCACTTTCATCGAACATCGCGGCCCCATTGCCGGCAAGACCGTGGCGTGGATCGGCGATTCCAACAATATGTGCAACACCTGGCTGCAAGCGGCGGAGATTTTGGGTTTCAACGTGCATGTCGCCACGCCGCCGGGCTACCAGATCAAGCCGGAAGAGGCGGGGTTGTTCAACGCCGGTCACTACCGCGAATTCACCGATCCGCATGAAGCGGCTAAGGGCGCGCATCTGGTCACCACCGACGTATGGACCAGCATGGGTTTCGAGGCGGAGACAGAAGAGCGCAAGAAAG
>JANNMV010000270.1:0-6612 GCA_031398205.1 Pseudomonadota bacterium
TCGGCTTCCTCGGCCGAACAGTTGCAGATTCTTCGCTTAGCTCTGAATGACATGCTGATGTTTACGCTGCGCCCTAAGCAGCCTTGGCCTGACGCACCAGCCAACGCCCGACCGGTTTCCATTGTTCCAAATCGTGCTCCACGCGCGATGGCGCGACGTCGAACAAACTATGGCCATCGCGCGCGCAATGGATGTAATTTTGCGTGTCGCGCAAGTAAGTCAAAATCGGCAGTTCAAGGGACGCCAGAAATGTTTCCAATTCATCGGCCACGAGGGTGCGCGCGTCGACGCGGTTGCCGATCACGGCGACTTGGCTTTCGCCTTTTTTCACCGGCTTTTCGGCACGCAGCTCGGCCAAGAAATTTTTCGTCGCTTCGATGTCGAAGACCGACGGCGAAACCGGCACGACAATCAATTCCACACGGCGCAACAGATTGGTCAATTTTTCACCGTGAACGCCGGCCGGCGAATCGATGATGGTCCAGTGAGCAGCGTAGGATTTGATGTCTTTTTTGTCCGTGTCGGCGGTCCAGGCTTTGATGTGTGGAACGTTTTCGGGCCGCCGGGCGAGCCAATTTGCCGCGGATTGTTGTCTATCCATATCGGCCAACACGACGCGCTTGCCGTGGGCGGCGAACAAGCCGGCGAGATTGGTGGCGATGGTGGTTTTGCCGCTGCCGCCTTTTGGGTTCACTACCAGAATTGAGCGCATTATTAGGGTCTCCTCGCGACAGATTATATGCCAGCGCGACCGCTGCCCGCGCCCCTGGTAAAATTCGACCATTAATTTACCGACATTGAAACGATGAAACCAGCCGGGCCCTTAGCGGGCGTCAAAGTAATCGAGATGGGTCAGCTCATCGCCGGACCGTTTTGCGGCAAGATCATGGCGGAATTCGGCGCTGAAGTGATCAAGATCGAACCCCCGGCCACAGCGGATAGCGAGGGCGGTGATCCGCTACGCACCTGGCGGCAAATGCACAACGGCACGTCGCTGTGGTGGTCGCTGCAAGCGCGCAATAAAAAATCCGTGGCGGTGAATCTGCGCGTTAAAGAAGGCCAAGAGATCATCCGCAAGCTGGCTAAAGACGCGGACATTCTGATCGAAAATTTTCGCCCCGGCACGCTGGAAAAATGGAATCTAGGCTGGGAGCATCTATCGGTCATCAATCCCAAGCTCATCATGGTAAGGCTCTCAGGCTATGGCCAAACTGGGCCGTATAAAGATCGCCCCGGCTTCGGCATGATCGGCGAGGCCATGGGCGGCATTCGCCACATCACCGGCTATCCGGATCGCGCGCCGGTGCGCGTGGGCGTGAGCATCGGCGATGCGATCGCGGCGATGTATGGCGCGATCGGCGCATTGATGGCATTGCACCACCGCAACGCAAACGGCGGCAACGGCCAGGTGGTCGACGTGGCGTTATACGAGGCGGTGTTCAGTTTTATGGAATCGATGTTGCCGGAATTCGGCATGACCGGCTTCGTGCGCGAGCGTACCGGCGGCACGTTGCCGGGCATCGTTCCATCCAATAGCTATCTGACCAGGGACGGAAAATATGTCGTGATCGGCGGTAACGGCGACAGCATTTTCAAGCGCTTCATGCACGCCATCGGCCGCAGCGATATGGCGAATGATCCCGCCATGGCCAACAACGCCGGCCGCTTCGCACACACTGAAGAAATCGAAAAAGTCATCGGCGATTGGTGCGGTTCGCACGATCTTGCCCACGTGCTGCAAGTGCTGGATCAAGCCGACGTGCCCAGTGGCAGCATCTATAACATTCAGGACATCGTGCGCGATGTACACTATCAGGCACGAGATATGATTCAGCAACACAAACTCGACGATGGTAAAGATATTTCACTGCCCGGGATCGTGCCGAAGTTCAGTGATACGCCGGGCGAAACCCAGTGGCTCGGCCCGAAACTCGGCGAACACACGCGGGACATTTTGCACGCCATCGGCTACAGCGACGAGCAACAAACGCAACTGCGCAACACAGGAGTAATCGGATGAAACAACGTATATATATCCACGATGTCGCGGTGCGCGATGGGTTTCAGATCGAGCGCGATTTTGTTCCGACCGAAACTAAAGTCGCGTTGATCGACGAGTTATCGCGAACGGGAGTGGCGAAGATCGAGGTGACCTCGTTCGTGTCGCCGAAAGCCATTCCAAATATGCGCGACGCTGAACAAGTGTTAAGCCTAATCGATCGCGTGCCCGATGTGATCTACGCCGTGCTGGTGCCGAATCTGCGTGGGGTCGAGCGCGCAATGCAATGCAGTGTCGACGAAATTAATCTATTTTGCTCGGCCTCGGAAAGCCACAACCGCGCCAACGTCAATCGCACCGTCGCGCAATCGCTGCAAGGCTTCGCGGAAATCATGCAAGCGTTGAGCGGTAGCGACTTGAAGGTCAACGGCAATATCTCCACGGCATTCGGCTGCCCGTTTGAGGGCGACATCGCGCCGGCAAAAGTCTACGATTTGGTCGATCAATTTCTCGCGCTGGGTTTTAACGGCGTGACCATTGCCGATACCACCGGCATGGCAAACCCGAAGCAAGTTCGCGAGCTGATGACGGAAATTGCCAAGCGCTGCGCCGACGTGGAACTCACCTTGCATTTCCACAATACCCGCGGCATGGGCCTAGCCAATGTGTTGGCCGGTTTGGAAGCGGGCGTAGTGCGCTACGACGCGTCGCTCGGCGGCCTCGGCGGTTGCCCCTTTGCGCCGGGTGCATCGGGGAATATTTGCACGGAAGATTTGGTGCATATGCTCGAAGCCATGGGCTACGACACGGGCGTGAATCTCGATCGCTTGCTTAAAGTCGCGCGCAAGATGCCCAGCATTGTCGGCCACGAGGTGCCAGGACAAGTGTTGAGGGCTGGAAAATCGACGGATTTGCATTCGCTGAGCAGCGTAGGATCCTCGGCGGGTTGATAGCAGCATGGATACTTCCTCGGCTGCAGCGAAAGCCGTTATCATTTCGTCGCTGCGAAAACTGGGCCTAACGACCGCGGACGAATCCATCACCATGTCGCCCCTCACCGGCGGCGTGTCGTCGGACATTTGGAAAGTTGAATTGCCGTCGGGCGCCGTGTGCGTGAAGCGCGCGTTGCCGCAGTTGCGCGTCAAGCAACACTGGGAAGCGCCGGTAGAACGCAATCGCTACGAGGTCGCGTACCTACGCTTTGCGCAAAGCGTGATCCCCGGCGCGGCGCCGAAGGTGCTGGCGCACGATAGCGAAGCGGGCTTGTTTGTGATGGAATATTTGCAGCCAAGCGAGCATCCGGTTTGGAAATTTCAATTGCGTGATGGCTTGGTCGATCTCGACACGGTGCGCATGGTCGGCGCGCAGATGGCGCGCATCCATGGTGCGAGTGCGATCGACGCCACTATCCCCGCGCAATTCGCTACCGACGACATTTTCTATTCGATTCGACTGGAACCCTATCTTGACGCGACGGCGCGGGTTCACCCGGATCTGGCGCCACGGCTCCAGCAATTGATCGACATCACTTTCAGCACCAAGCGCGTTTTGGTTCATGGCGACATCGCGCCGAAGAATATTTTAATTGGCCCGAATCGCCCGGTTTTTCTCGATTGCGAGTGCGCATGGTTTGGCGACCCGGCTTTCGATTTGGCATTTTGTTTGAATCATTTGCTGCTGAAGTGTTTGTGGCATCCGGCCACCCGCGCGGAATTTTTCACCGCGTTTACGACATTGGCGGAAACCTATTTGTCCTACGTCAACTGGGAGGCGCGCGCGGGAGTGGAACAACGCACGGCGCATCTGCTGCCGGGCTTGTTTCTGGCGCGGGTCGATGGTAAATCACCGGTGGAATATTTGACTGACGAAGGTGACAAAAACAAAGTGCGGCGCTGCGCGCACAAGTTGCTCATCCAACCGGTCAACACGCTCAGCGCCGTTGGCGAAGAATGGAAGCGGGAATTGGCGGCATGAGCAGTACACGCATCGTTAAAGTTTTAGGTCGGCGCGTCTGGGATTCCCGCGGCCGTCCGACGGTGGAAGCGGAAATTCATTTGGCCGGCGGCGCCATCGGTCGAGCGATCGCGCCGGCCGGCGCGTCCACCGGCAGCGGCGAAGCGCTTGACCTGCGCGACGGCGGCGAGCGCCTGGGCGGCTACGATGTTCGCGCTGCGGTTGATAACGTCAATATCCAAATCGCCGATGCATTGGTGGGGATGGACGCAGCGGATCAAACGCTGATCGATCAATCGTTAGTTGCGCTGGATGGCACGCCGAACAAACGGGTACTCGGCGGCAATGCCACAATCGCCGCGTCCATGGCCAATCTCCAGGCAGTTGCCGCGGCACACGACATGCCGCTGTGGCGCTATCTGGCGGGAGATCGCGATATTGTAATGCCCTTACCGGAGATTCAAATCTTCGGCGGCGGCGCCCACGCCGGGCGGCGCGTCGACATTCAAGATTTCATGGTTGCCGCCCCCGGCGCGGAGAATATCGACGAAGCGTTGGAATGGACGGCGGAAATTTATCTCGCGGCCGGTAAGCTGATGGCCGAGCGCGGATTGCTTTACGGCGTCGCGGACGAGGGCGGCTATTGGCCGGCTTTTTCCAGCAATGAAGAGGCGTTGGAAATGCTGTTACGGGCGATCGAGAAAACCGGATTGATTCCGCGCGAACAAGTCGTCATCGCGCTCGACGTCGCCGCGAGCGAATTCGGCCGCGCCGGCCACTACACGATCGGCCTGGAAAAAATGGAACTCGACTCCGATGGCTTGAGCGAGATGCTTGGTCGCTGGCTGGAAAAATATCCGATCGCCTCGATCGAAGATCCGCTCGCGGAAGACGATGAAGCGGGATTGAGAAAATTTACCGCGGCGTTTGGTGCGCGCGTCCAGATTGTTGGCGACGATTATTTGGTGACCAGCGCGGCGCGCGTGAAACAGGCGGCCACAGTTGGCGCGTGTAACGCGGTATTAGTCAAGCCGAATCAAGCCGGAACCATCACGGAAACCTACGCCGCATGGAAAGCTGCGCAGGACGCGGGTTTCGGGGCGATCGTCTCGGCGCGTTCGGGCGAAACGGAAGATGTGACGATCTGTCATCTGGCGGTAGGTTGGGGCGTGGCGCAACTAAAAGTGGGATCGTTTTCCCGCTCCGAACGCATGGCAAAATGGAATGAGTTGCTGAGAATTCAATCGGCGCATACCATCAAACCGCGTTTTGCGGGTAAGGCTCCGTATAAGAATTACTACCAATGACCGCGCCAGGAGGTTGATGGGTAGGGGGTTGGCGTCGGGCCATTGGCTTGCAGCCATGCACCATAAATTTAACCGTTAAGGTGAAGTAACCATGAGCGTATTGTTTGAACAGCTTAAAAATTTCGATACCCCGACCATTGCCAATGCGCTCGAAATCGCGGCCGGGCGGCGCTCGACGGAAGGCTTCACGCGCAACACTGTACTCGCCGCTAATCCGAAATTAAAACCGATCGTCGGCTACGCGCGCACAGCGATGATCCGCTCCGCCACGCCGTTTGACCCGCACACGCGACGCGAGAAATTGCTCGCTTACTACGACTATGTGGGGCAGCCAAAACGGCCGAGCATCGCGGTCATTCAGGACATTGACCATGCGCCCGGACTCGGCGCATTTTGGGGTGAAGTAAACACTAACATACATTGGGGGCTCGGCTGCGTCGGCGCGCTCACCAACGGCTCGATGCGCGATCTGGAAATGATGCAGCCGCAGTTTCAGTGCCTCGCCGCGTCGCTTTCACCGAGCCATGCGTGGGTTCACGTCGTTGAATTCGGCATTAAAGTCGATGTCTGCGGGCTTTTCGTTTCGGATGGTGACATTGTCCACGCCGACCATCATGGCGCGGTCGTGATCCCGGCGGATTTACTGGAGAAAATTCCGGCGGCGATCGATTTAATGGCGCGTAAGGAAAAAGTGTTGTTGGACGCCGCCAAAGCACCCGATTTCAATATCGAGAAATTGCGCGCGGCCATGGCTGCATCGGACGGCGTGAAGTAATGCCGATGGGTCGACTTTGGCGCTATCTGTGGCCCTTGCCGCTGACGCTGGTGGGATCGATGTTAGCGCTTGCGGTGCGATTATGCGGAGGGGAATGGGTTTTTCGCGCGGGCGTATTAGAAACTTACGGCCCGGCTGCGCGCCTCATGTTACGGCTCCACCCGGTTAAGGGTGTGATCGCTATGGCCTTGGGCCATGTGGTGATTGCGCGCGACGATATCTGCTTGGCGCAAACCAGCGCCCACGAACGCGAACACGTGCGACAGTTCGAGCGCTGGGGCCTGCTATTTCCGTTGCTATACGGCGTGGAAACGGCCTATCGCTGGCTGCGGCGCGAACACCCCTACGCCGACAATCGCTTTGAGCGGGCCGCCAATGCGGCGACGTCTTTGACGCAACCGCGCTAGGAAACGGAGTCACGCTTACGGCGCTCGCCGGTGGGTGGCGCTTCGCTGCGTTGACGGCGATCGGAAAGCCCAGCCCGCTTGAGCAAATTCAGCCAGTATTTTTCGCCTTCGGGCGATTTGAACTTCAAATACACCGCTACTTCGTCGGGATAAGCGCCCGCCGCGCCGATG
>JANNMV010000393.1:0-3837 GCA_031398205.1 Pseudomonadota bacterium
CCGAAATTGGAATTGGGCGATCTCGAATCCGTCGCCGCGCTGAAAGAAAAAAACATTCCACATCTGATCAAACTAGCGAAAGAAGGCTACGCGATTTTGAGCGCGATTCCCTCGTGCACCTTGATGTTCAATCAAGAATTGCCGCTGATGTTTCCTAATGATACTGACGTGCAAGCGGTCAAAGAAGCGATGTACGATCCATTCGAATATCTCGTCGCGCGCAACAAAGATGGCTTGCTCAAGACCGATTTCAAAAAGCCCCTCGGCAAAGTCTCCTATCATATCCCCTGTCATGGCCGCGTGCAGAACATCGGCAAGAAAACCGAAGAAATGTTGAAGCTGTTACCCGGCACGCAGGTGAATACCGTCGAGCGTTGTTCCGGCCACGCCGGCACGTGGGGCGTGAAAAAAGAATTTCACGCGCAAGCGATGAAAATCGGCAAACCCGTGTTCAAGGCGATGGCGCAAACCCAGCCGGACTACATCAGCTCAGACTGCCAACTCGCCGGCCATCACATCGAACAAGGCATCGCCGAAAACGGCGGAACCAACCCCGAACTCGCCCATCCAATCAGCTTGGTACGCATTGCGTATGGACTGGAATAACATGCCGCAAATCAAACGTGAATCGTTAATGACGCTCGAAGCCTACGCCAAGGCACGCAAAGAATTTCGCGCCAAAGTTATCGAGCACAAAAAACGCCGCACCGTGCATTTTGGCGAACACGTTACGTTGCTATTCGAAGATGAACTCACCGTCCGCTATCAGGTTCAGGAAATGCTGCGCATCGAACGCATCTTCGAAGAAGCCGGCATCGAAGACGAACTACAAGCCTACAACCCCCTCGTTCCCGACGGCACGAATCTCAAAGCCACGATGCTGATCGAATACGAAGATGTCGAAGAGCGTGGGCGTATGTTGGCAAAGCTAAAAGGACTCGAAGATAAAATTTGGCTGCGCATCGTCGATCATGCGCCGGTGTACGCCGTCGCCGACGAAGACCTTGAGCGCGAGAACGACGAAAAAACCGCTGCGGTGCACTTTCTGCGTTTCGAACTTACGCCGCTAATGATCCGAACGCTAAAATTCGGCGCCGACATCGCCATGGGCTGCGATCACCTGCAATACGAAATCAAGCTAGACGAAATCAATCCCGTTACGCGCCAAGCTTTAGTCGCGGATTTCGTGTAAGGCATCGCCAGAAGCCGCGCCCAGCTTGCCTGGCCCGAGGCCAGTGGCTAGCCTAGGGCTACCCAGTCGTGGCATGGCAACCAGAATCCCGCAATGTCATCCTGAACGAAATAAAGGATCTGCTGTTCTCGGAAATCGTAGGGTGCGCACCGCGCACGCGGATTGACGTTGGCCCGATACGACGAGCATCATGTCCAGATGTCACGATATCGACGGTCAAATGTTGGTGGAGCCACGTATTTTTTCACCGTCAATACGTATGCGCGCCAGCCCATCTTGACGCATCCGGAAGTACGCGCCACGCTACGCGAAGCAATTGGGGTTTGCTGGAACGTGACGAGGTCCGCCGTTCATCCCGCATCACGCGACGGAAAGCCGATTTTTGGCAACGCCGTATTTGGGAGCATCAGCATCGGTAGGGCGCAATAACCGAAGGGCATTGCGCCGTATGTACGCCACTACAATACTAAAGTCATGCCCAACTATAGACGCGCATGGCATCCCGGCGGCACTTACTTCTTCACCGTCAATTTGCTACAACGCCACGGCAACGATCTTCTCGTTCGTCACATCGACGTGTTGCGCGAAACCATCCGCTCGGTGCAATCGCGGCATCCATTTGAAATTCATGGCTGGGTGGTTCTCCCGGAACATATACATTGCGTTCTACAATTTCCCGAAAATGATGCCAACTTTGCCACACGATGGCGACTCATTAAAATGGGATTTTCGAAAGCCTTACCTAAAACAGAACGACTATCAAAAGTTCGCGCGAATCGCGGCGAACGGGGAATATGGCAGCGCCGTTATTGGGAACATCTTATTCGTGACGACGCGGACTTTGCGGCGCATAGGGATTATGTGCATTTCAATCCGGTGAAACATGGGCTGGTGAAGCGAGTGGCGGATTGGCCATTCTCAACATTTCACCGGTTGGTGAAGCAGGGCGTCTATCCACAGGATTGGGGTGGAGGAATTGAAACTGCGTTAGGACATGATGATTGACATCCGGCGCAATGCCCTTCGGTTATTGCGCCCTACACGGGCTGTTCCGATGTTCAACATACGGCGGAATGGCCTTAGGCCACTCAGGGCGCTGCGCTTTTCCCTACGGTCTCTGAACCGGTAAGGTTGTCATTTGTTTTCCTCGAACCGGCCATCTTTAATTAACTCCCTGTAAAAAGACGGTGCCAGCGCTAGGCCCGGCAGGTCGTACTCGATAATTCCCGAAAGGGCATCATAGTTCGATAACGTCCGATCAATGATCTGTCGTGCCTCAAATTTGGGGTCAATTGGAACTGTGTGATCGTTCTTGCCGGCGTGTTTTGAGTGGTTGTAGCCAAAATTCAGTTTGTCGCCAATTTTTTTCTCTGTAATTTTGTTCTCTGTCGTTCGACCAGATACAATTTTTGCGTGTTCCTCTAGACCATTCGCGACCATAGTAATTGTTGTTCGATCTCGGCAATAGGCGGGCATCATTGCATGCTTCATGACGTAACCGGCAAGCAGTTGCTCTGCCGCCCCGCCTAGAACCGTTGCAGAATGGTAGCGACCCTCAAAGTACATCTTTAGAGCGTCTTCAAGTTGCTCTACTGCCATATCCAATTTTTCGATTTTTTTCATTGCTTTAACTCCACGATGTTACGGTCACGGGGTGGCCGGCATTGGTTGCGCACCGCGCACGCGAACAAAGTATCCACGCTAAGAGCGCATTGCCACGAGCCACACCCAGCTTGCCCTGTGGCAATGCATGCCAGGAGAGCGGCCCTCAGTACTGCCTCCCGACGCGGTTCTTTACAAAATTACGCTTTCTCAAACACAATCACACCACGTTTCATATCGGCATTAATCGTGTCCTTCGCGGCAAACTTCCCTTCCAGAATTTGCTTCGCGAGCGGGTTCTCGATCTGAGATTGAATCGCGCGCTTCAACGGCCGCGCGCCGTACACCGGATCAAAACCTGCCTTGGCTATTTCCGCTAGCGCTGCATCGCTGATGTCGAGTTTCATTTCCATCGCCGCGAGGCGTTTCGCGAGGTACTGAATTTGAATCTTGGCTATCGAAGCAATGTGCGCGTCACCCAAGCTGTGGAACACGACTACCTCATCGATGCGGTTTACAAACTCCGGCCGGAAATGGGTTTTCACTTCGCCCATCACGGCCATTTTGATCACTTGATAATCGCTGCCGGCCATTTGTTGAATCATCTGCGAACCCAAGTTCGAGGTCATGACGATGACCGTGTTTTTGAAATCCACGGTGCGGCCCTGGCCGTCGGTCATGCGGCCGTCGTCGAGGACTTGTAGCAATACATTGAACACGTCCGGATGCGCTTTTTCCACTTCGTCGAGCAGGATCACGCTGTAGGGCTTACGCCGTACTGCTTCGGTCAAATAGCCACCTTCTTCGTAGCCGACATAGCCCGGCGGCGCACCGATCAACCTTGCGACGCTGTGCTTTTCCATGAATTCACTCATGTCGATGCGGATCAAATGATCTTCCGAATCGAACAAAAATTCCGCGAGGGTTTTGCACAGTTCCGTTTTGCCGACGCCGGTTGGGCCCAAAAATAGAAATGAACCGTAGGGCCGATTCGGGTCTGACAAACCTGCGCGAGAACGGCGGATGGCATCGGAGACGAGGCG
>JANNMV010000400.1:0-8266 GCA_031398205.1 Pseudomonadota bacterium
CAATACTGTTCGTTTAACGATTTTTCTGTCACAATGCGATCTCCGAATCGCGGAGTGAAACATGGCGCGGACGAAAGCGGTATTGGGCGCAGGTGCACGATTGAGCGATTATTTAAGTGCCAGCTTGTTGGCGCGGGTCTATACGCCTGAGTTGGTGTTTCAGGCGCTTGATCGACATGGGGTAGGCAGTCAGCGCACCCGGAGCTTGCCGGCGCTGGTAACCAGCTACTACTGCATGGCACTGAGTTTGTATCCCGAAGCCGCCTATGAAGAAGTGTTTTCCGTGGTCGCCCAAGGGCTGGCGTGGTTACAGGGCAGTCAAGCGGTCGAGTCGGTGGCCAAGTCCTCCATCAGTGCCGCGCGCAGCAAGATTGGCTATGCGCCGTTGCAATCCATTCATGAAACCGCCTGTGTCGCGCTTGCGCGACCGGATACGCAACCCCACGCGTTTTACGCAGGGCTGCGCTTGGTGGCCATTGATGGAAGTAATTTCGAGATTCCCGATGAAGCCGCCAATGTCGTTGTGTTTGGACGCCCCGGTAGCCGCACCGGTCGCGCCGCTTACCCGCAAGCGCAGTGCGCCGTACTGGTCGAATGCGCGACCCATGCCATTCTGGGCGCGAATATTGGCGCGTATCGCTGTACTGAATGGACTATTTTTGAACCGTTGTTAGCGCGCTTGGGGCCGGACATGCTGTGCTTGGCCGACCGCGGTTTCCGCGGTTACCTGCACTGGAAAGCGGCGCGCGATACCGGCGCGCAGTTATTGTGGCGTGGCGCAGCCAATCAACAGTTGCCGGTGATCACGCCACTGCCGGACGGCTCGTACCTCAGTGCGATTTATCCCGATATCAAATCTCGACGTCAGCGCAACAGCGAAATTGTCGTGCGCGTGATCGAGTACTGCTTACCGGGCCTGACCGATGAGGCCGCTACGGCAGATCAAACGCAGCGCTATCGGCTGCTTACTACCTTACTCGACCCAGACCAAGCGCCCGCACTCGAACTAGCGGCGCTTTACCATGAACGCTGGGAAGTTGAGGCGGTGTTCGACGAACTCAAGACTCATCTGGTGCAACGCCGGCGCACGTTGCGCAGCAAAACCCCGGATGGGGTGCGTCAGGAGTTTTATGGTTGGGTATTAGCGCACTACGCGGTGTGTTGGCTGATGCATCAAGCGGCCAGCGCTCACCGACTGCAGCAACGACAATTATCGTTCACCGGGCATGTTCACCTCCTACGCCGAGCCCAGCCCCGCTCCGGGGCCTTTCCCCCCAGCACGGCCAAGACTGCGTAGGCGTTGGTACAATGAACTGCTGCGAGAAGCCGCTACCTTACGCTGCTCGAGCAGTCGGGGGCGCTGTAACCCGCGCATGGTGAAGCGACGACACTCGCCTTATCCGAGTCACGATCCAACCCGATTGCCAGGAAGCTATCCCGACACAACCCCGTCCTTGCTGAAACCTCAGCCGCTGTCAAAATGGTTCATCTATGCCAAAATTACTTAAACGAACAGTATTGAGACCTGACACCGTCGTGTTTCAGCCGCCTATGCCATTGGAAGAGGCTGGCGATTGACAGTGCCTGAACCCAAGAATAGACTTTCGAGACGTTGTAGGCAGGGTTCGTCAGTTGCTGGTAGGCGTTGACCGCGTGCCTACCTGGAACTGCGGCCCTCCAGCCATGCGACGTCCAGCGTTTTACCACAACCGACGGGGGGGACGGTATGAAACAGAGATCAACATTGCGGACGGGGACACGACTGCTTCTGGCTGTGGCCGTTCTCGGCCTTGTGGTTGCCGCAGGGCGTGTGCAGGCGGATGACGGCAAAGACTTCGAGGTCTGGGCCCTCGATCAGTCCAACAGCCCCGGCGCCACCTTCGGCGGCCTTCTTTACATCTACGACGGCGAAAAACTCATCAAAGACGCGGGGACGGCAGTTCCGGAAGTTGTCGACCTGGGGGCGGCGGCGAGTGCGCTGTGCCGGGCAGAGACCGGGTCAAATCCAGTTCGGGGACATAGCGTACTGTTCAATACCGGCCACAGCCACGCCGTTATCGCCTTCGTTGCCTCGGGGCATGTCGTCTTCATGGAGAGCGCTACCCGCACGCCCATCACGTGTGTGCAGATGAGCGTGGGAGCGGGTGGGGCGCGCCAGGCGCACGCCGCCTTCCCCGCCCCGAACAACGCCTATGTCCTCGTGGCGAATCAGAATGGCAAACTTCTGGAACGCATCAACACCGACGCAAACATCAATGGGATACCGTACGAGGGGGCGAGTGACATCGTGCACGACACGGCCGCGACGCTTGACCTGGCGAGATGTATCACCCCCAATGGTGTGGCCTGTGAAACGCCAGGCGTCGCCCCGCGGCCCAACAATTCCGTGGTCGGTCCCATGATTGATCGGAACAGCAGCTTGACGTTCCTCACCCTGGCAGGGGGCGGCCTGCTGGTGGTGGACACCCGCCGCGGGGGCGCCGCACCGGCGATTGTCGCGGAATATGACAACAGTACCGTCCGTGCCAACGGGTTTGGTGGCATGCAGAAAGGCGCCATAACGGCCAAGCGAATCTATCTGAACTCTGGTGCGGGTGGTACGAATGTCAGTGAGGCGGATCTGTATAGTTTGCCGCTGGCGGCGTTCCCGACTTCCCCGGCTTTCAACCCCCCGAACATCCCTACGCCCACCGTGGTCTTCGCTTTCGACACCGCCGGCCATGATTCTCATGGCATGTTGCTGCTAAACCGTGACCGGAAGCAGCGCTATTTGTGGGCGGCGGATCGGCCGGCTAACACCATCGAGGTGGTGGACACCACGACCGATACCCATGTCAACACCTTCAGCGTGGTGAGTGCCTACAGTGCTGATCCAGCCCCCGAACTGTTTGACCTTGCGCCAAATGGCGCGCACGCGTTCGTGAGTCTACGTGGCCCGTGTCCCGTCACGGGCAATATAGCGGGTGTCAATAACGCGGTGGGGGCCACCCCAGGGGTGGGAGTCCTGCGGGTGCGCCGCGGGGGGCGCACTGGCACACTGCTGGGCATTGCCCCCATCAACAACGTGGATCCCTCGATCGTGAGCTGCGCGCCGGCTGGGGCGCCCGCATCGAACAATCGCGGCGATGTGCATGGCATCGCGGTGCGTGTCCTCGATAAAGATGATGACGATTGAAGCGTAGACAGGGAGAGAGGAAATCCGGGGCGTGTCTAGCCGAACAACGGGCTGCAGCACGGTAGGGTGGGGTGAGGCATGAACCTCAACCTAATTTCAAATAAAGCTAGTTCTGTGATCAAGCCGGCAAACGTTCAAGTTGATTTGCGAAGGCGATCTGGAAGAATGGCCGTCATAAAAAAGCGCCCGGCTTGACACGGGCGCGGCTAACAGATACGAAGGACATCTGACAAATTGATGCTGCGTTGGGGGGCTGTACCTCACCCGCAACCTTCGCGTCGCCATAGGGCATTACCACGCACCGCTCCCCGCCGGGGTGGCCGAGCCATTGCCCCGCGGCAGTGCGTGCCTGGGAAGCCGCATGGGTATTGGCTCGCAGGGCAATAAACCTCCACGTCATTGCCCGCGAAGGCGGGAATGACGGATCTACGCGGGTATTGCCAGTAAATCGCTCAAGTTTTTATCCAGTTGCGCGATTGCATTCGGATCGACGCCGAATAACGCGAGATGGCCATCGATCGTTTGGATCGGCCGGAACTCGGCATTGGGAATCAAGCGCCACTCCGCTTGGCAATCGGCCGGTGGGAAGAACATATCCGACGACATCGGCATCACAAAGGTTTTCGCCTTGATGCGTCCCAATGCGGCACGCAAGTCACCGCCGGTGAGGCGGCTGACATCGCCGCGCTGCCATTTCCATGCCATGGCCAAGAGCGCGTTCGGATCCATCGGCGCGAAATAACCCATCATGAAATTGTTGATGAATTCGTCCATGTTGGCGAAGCCGAGCGCCTTGTGGCGACCCTGCTGGAAAAATTCCGTGCTCCATCCCATTACCGCCCACATTTTTGCATGGCGCAACAAGCCTGCTTTGACTTCCTCGCTCGATTTGTAGTTGCCACCATTGAAGCCCGGATCGGTGGTGATTGCCTCGACCAAGGTGTCGGTGAACAAAAAGTCGTGTTCGGTATTTTTCGCGGTGCCGGCAATGGGCGCGGCGCGCTTGACCATATCGGGATAGCGCACCGCCCACTCGTAGGTTTGTTGTGCGCCCATGGAGCCGCCGACGACCAGCGCCAGTTCTTTGATGCCGTATTTCTCCGTGACGAGCTTGTGCTGAGCTCGCACATCGTCACCGATTCGTACTTTCGGAAAACCGCCGGGAATATCGGTGTTGTGTTGCGAGGTGGAAAGGCCATTGCCGATCTGGTTAACGATGATGATGAAATACTTATCGGGATCGAGCGCGTGGCCTTTGCCGGTGTAGACCTGCTCAAGCAATTTGTTCGTGCCGGAATACCAAGTGGTAAACAGAATTGCGTTACTTTTATCGGCGTTGAGTTTGCCGTGGGTCGCGACCGCGAGTTTGCAATTCGGGATGCTGCCACCTTCCTCGAGATCGAACTTGCCGATGTCGATCATTTCATAGGGGCCATGGCCCTCTTGCCCGTAGTAGGGATTGTTAATCATGTTTTCACCTCCGATTGAATTATGGGATTGAATGAGCTGCGGTAACTATTGCCCGCCCGGCCCCTCACCCTAGCCCTCTCCCCGTGACCGGGGCGAGGGGACTAACCCCCTCTCCCGCAGGGCGGGAGAGGGTTGGGGTGAGGGGCCGGCGGCCTAAATCCAAAAACGGTCATTTATTTGTTCGAGGCCCCAAAGAACGGGGCCTGTCGATTTTAAAGGTTCACTACGTCAACGAGAATCCTTCGTAACCCTTCGCCGCGACTTCGGCGCAGCGCTTGGTGTAACCGCCCACGCCCTCCGGGTCGAGATACGGTAAGAACGCCCGTGGTTTGCCGGGGATATTCGCGCTCATGTACCAGGAATTTGCCTTGGCCATCAGCGTCATGTTGACGACGCCGTTGACGTGCGCCACCCAATCTTCTTGCGCCTTTGGCGTTGCTTCGATCGATTTCTTACCGGTCTTTTCCATGTGCTCAATGCAGTCGGTGACCCACTCGACGTGTTGCTCGATCGCCACCGGCATATTGGTCAATACCGACGGGCTTTGCGGCCCGGTCAGCGTGAACAAATTAGGAAATCCCGCAACCGAAACACCCAGGTAAGTGTGCGGGCCGTCCGCCCAAACTTTGTCGAGCGTAAGCCCATTGCGGCCTTTCAAATTGAGCGCCTTGAGCGGTCCGGTCATTGCGTCGAATCCGGTAGCGAATACGATGATGTCGAATTCGTATTCCTTGCCGCCGGCACGGATGCCTTTTTCGGTAATTTCTTCGATGCCGCCGTCGGTCGCGGCATCAACCAATTTCACGTTGTGCTTATTGAAAGTTTCGTAATAGTTGGTGTCCAACGGCTGGCGCTTGCAGCCGTAGTGGTGGCCTTTGGGCATCAGGCGATCGGCTACCGATTGATCGATTACCGTCTTGCGGATCTTGCGGCGGATATAGTCAGCGCACAATTCGTTGGCTTCTTCGACAAAGAACATGTCTTGATAGTTGGCGAGCCAAAACGCAAAGCCACCGGCGTCCCAACGCTTGTCGAATTCGGCCTCGCGTTCCTCCGGCGTGGCTTCGAGTGCAGACTTCATAATGAAGTAATGTTCCTGACCGAAGAACGATTCGCGCGTGCGCTTAATGACGCCTTCATAGTCTGCCTTGCGGGCTTTCACGACCTCGGGATCAACCTTGCCGTTGCGCGCAGGCACGCAGTAGTTGGCCGTGCGTTGAAATACGGTGAGATGCTTTGCTTGCTGGGCAATCTCGGGAATAGCTTGAACGGCCGTCGCGCCGGTGCCGACCATACCGACCCGTTTGCCGGTGAAATCTACGCCCGTATGCGGGAAGCGGCTGGTGTGATACCACTTACCTTTGAAATTTTCCAGGCCTTTGAATTTCGGCATGTTAGTCGTCGTTAACGTCCCGACCGCGGTGATGACATAACGTGCGGTAACGGGATCGCCATTGTCCGTGTGCACCGTCCACAGATTTGTTTTCTCGTCGAATTCCGCGCTGGTTACTTTGGTGTTGAATTCAATGTCACGCTTCAAATCATGACGCTTCGCGATATATTCGAGATAGCGCAAAATTTCTGGCTGTTCGGGATAACGCTCGGACCATTCCCATTCCTGCAGCGCCTGTTTGTCCCAAGAGCACACATAGATGTACGAATCGGAATCGCAGCGGGCGCCGGGATAGCGGTTCCAATACCAAGTACCGCCGACGGTGCTGCCCATTTCAAGAACCTTGGCCTTCAAGCCCAATTTGTCCCGCAGCGATTTCAGCATATACATGCCGGAAAAGCCCGCGCCGATGACGACGGCGTCTAGGGTTGCAGATGGTGTGGCTGACATTTTTAATTCCTCCAATTGTGATGGGTGGTAACGAGCTACTAACGAGCAATCGGTCTACTTTAATTTTGACATCCGCCAAGAGAGGCGATGCAACGCGCGGTATGGCTGATGATGAGATTTTTGAATGAGAAATAACGACACCACCGCAGCGTAGAATCACGCCTAACTACTCAGAGGGCAATCGATTGTGATCACATGACGTTATCCTCAGCTTCTCCTTCTGCGGATTTGAGAAATAAGTGTAGCAGAATGTTGCCGGAGGTGGGCGCTCGAGACCGTTGCACATTTTTCGTGTGAATGAGACCATCTTTATTTGAGATTGAACGAAACCAGGACGCATCGAAATGACCATCAAACAAGGCTGGCAAGGCCGATTTTTCGAGGACTTTGAACTGGGTGATGTCTACCGTCATCCGTTAGGCCGTACGGTACTACCGGTCGACAATAGTTGGTTCACGTTACTCACGCAAAACACCGCACCGATTCATTTTGATGTTCACTACGCCGCGCAAACGGAATTCAAAAAACCGTTGGTGGATTCGACCTTCACCTTGGCTTTGGTGACCGGCCAAAGCGTAACCGACGTATCACAAAATGTCTTCGCCAATCTTGGCTGGGACGAAGTGCGTTTGCCGCAACCGGTGTTCGAGGGCGACACGATTTACTCGCAGTCGGAAGTCTTGGATAAACGCGAATCAAAGTCGCGGCCGAACGTCGGCATCGTCACCGTGAAAACGGCGGGGTTTAATCAGGAGGGTGTGATCGTGATCACCTTCAAGCGTACACTGATGGTGTTCAAGCGCGGGCAGGGGCCGAAGATTGCCGTGCCTCGCGTGGATTGATTCACGATTGTAGGAAATCATCGGCGTACCCTCACCCTAACCCTCTCCCACGGGGAGAGGGGACAAGCTCCCTTCTCCCTTCGGGAGAAGGGTAGGGACGAGGTGGCCTTGGGCCATGAGGGCGAGTGTATGACCAAGGTACTAACGTAAATTTGCCTGCGGAATTTTTATGGACACCCATTCTTTCTCCGAAATCGACCGTCGCGCCGAAGAATTAAAAGACAAGCTCATCGCCTGGCGGCGTGATTTTCACGAACACCCCGAACTATCGAATCGAGAACATCGCACCGGAAGAATCGTCGCCGACCATTTGCGTGCTCTTGGGCTCGAAGTTGAAGCGCCGGTGGCGCACACCGGCGTGGTCGCGTTATTGCGCGGTGGTAAACCGGGGCCAATCGTTGCGTTGCGCGCCGACATGGATGCATTGCCTGTCGCGGAGGAAGGCGATCTTCCGTTTGCCTCGAAAGCTAAATCGGAATACGAAGGCAATGCCGTGTCCGTCATGCACGCTTGCGGCCACGACGCACACACGGCAATCCTAATGACCGTCGCTGAAATTCTCGCGGGCATCAAAGTGCAAATTCCAGGAACGATTAAGTTCATATTCCAGCCCGCCGAGGAGGGTCCGCCCGGCGACGAAGAGGGCGGCGCCGAATTGATGATCAAACAGGGTGTGCTCGAAAACCCGCGCCCAGCGGCCATCTTCGGCCTGCATGTGATTGCCGGCATGCCCACTGGCAAGATTGGCTATCGACCCGGCGCGACCATGGCGAGCGGCGATACCATCCGCATTAAAGTGCAAGGCCGGCAAACCCATGGCGCGTTTCCGTGGCAAGGCATCGATCCGGTTGTGCTCGCTGCGCAAATTGTGATTGGCTTGCAGACGATTCCAAGTCGGCAAGTCGACGTGACAATGGAGCCCTCCATTGTCACCAT
>JANNMV010000165.1:0-1793 GCA_031398205.1 Pseudomonadota bacterium
GCATGATGGGATAGAGCAGGGTGCTGATTAGGGTAAACAATATCCCCCCGGCGCCGAAGAGAAAAAACGCGCCGTAAATTTGCCCGTATTGTATCGGCAGCATCAGCCGATGTTTGATTGAACTCAGCAAGCCGGGCGGCATGGTTTTACGCTCGTTGGGTGCGCTTCTTTCCATGACCTTGTCGCGGTTCGACTAATCTTTTGCCTCGACCAAAACCTTTGACTCCTTAAAGATCCAGGAGATCGCAATTCCGGTGGCAAAACTATTTTTGGTTTTCACCAGCGGGCTGTCCTCATAAGCGGCGCCGCCGAGATGGGTCCACGAGGCGAAGCCGCCGACCCAAAATTTCGGGTAACGCTTACTCACGGCGACGAGCAATTGCGTCCCGGCGTAGCCACCTTTGGCATCAAAGGCGGAGCGCTGCGGTGTGGCGAACGCGCCATCGACACCATAAAAATACTGATGATTTTTTCGCGTGGCGAACATCGGCCCGCCGGCAATCCCGACATTCCAACCGGCGCCGAGCAGCGTATTGCGCAGATCGAGATTCAGGCGCGGCTCGAACACCCAGCCGGTTTGCCGCACGTAGCTTAGATCGGTTGCGAACACGGTGCGCAGCGGCAGCCGCAGATCAAGTTCGACGTTTTCATCTTTGCTTTTATGCAGGTGAATATTGAATGTCGGGCCAAATTCCAACGTCGGATCGAGATCGTTCATGCCGCGGCGCGCATCGTTCTCGGAACTTTTAACCGGGACGGAACCGCTGATGCTCACATCGAGTTCGGCCCAATCGCGAGCGAAAAACAAGCCGCGAATCTTATTCCGATCGACTTTGAGAAAATCACCGCGGTAAACGAAATACGGAATCGGCAACACATAAAACTGGCGCTCGTCGGAGCCACGATAGTCGGGAAACTGGATCACCGATATTCCTGCTCCCGCCTCCCACAGCGGCAGTTGATCGGCCAGCGCCGGCGTGACTATCGTTGTGAACAATGCCAGCGCCCAAGCGTGGGGTTTCAATTTTCTAAACATACTCGAATCTTTCGTTTGGTCAGGTATTGTAACCGAGCTTTGTTAGCTACCAAGACCCATCGCCAGAAGCCAAAGGCCCAAGGCCACCCCGGCAGGACGCGGGCCCTGGCATAGGCCTTGCAACGCCATCAACCCGCCTTGCCCTTTATGCTGATGTCAGTACAACGAACCAAATCACCACGACGTTGAGTAGCGACAAGAATACGGCGGCGCTGCCCAGGTCTTTCGCGCGCTTCGCCAACTGATGGTTTTCCAGCGAGATGCGGTCGACCGCCGCTTCGACCGCGGAGTTGAGCAGCTCGACGATCAACACCAACATGACGCTGGCGATCATCACGGCCTTGGCGTAACCGGGCACGTGACAGAACCAGGCAATGGGAATCAGCATGGCCGCGAGGATGAGTTCCTGACGGAACGCATCCTCGTTCTTCAGCGCCGCGGCCAGACCTTCAGCGGAATAGCCGAAGGCGCGCCAGATGCGCGCCAGGCCGGTCTTGCCTTTGTGCGGACTCTGATCCATCCCGGGGGGAATTAAAGTACCGCGAGCGCCGCGTCGTAGTTAGGTTCTTGCGCGATCTCCGGCACCAATTCCGCGTGTTTCACTTTGTTGTTTTCGTCGAGCACCACGACGCTGCGGGCCGTCAGGCCGCGCAGCGGACCATCGGAGATATCGACACCATATTTAGTATGAAAATCTTTGCCGCGAAAGGTCGACAGCGCAACGACATCCTTTAAGCCCTCGGCGCCGCAAAAGCGG
>JANNMV010000494.1:0-2704 GCA_031398205.1 Pseudomonadota bacterium
GGTAGGCAGACCACTGCGTGCATGTTTGCAGCGCCATTGCGCGAGCGCGAAAATCCATGATGGCAGCGAATGAAACTGCGCCGGTTGCGGCCATACAAACGCGCAAATTCGACGATGGTTGCGACCGGCAGGCCGGTGATCGCCGCGCCCCATTCGGGCGTTTTTGTTTTCAGATGTTCGGCTAAATCATCCGGGCAATCGGTGTAACGCCGCAGATAATCCCAATCGGCGAAGCCTTCCGCAAACAACACGTGCATCATCGCGCAAGCCAGCGCGCCATCGGTGCCGGGGCGCAAGGGGATATGCAGATCGGCTTTGGTTGCCGTCGCGGTGCGATAAGGATCGACGACCACCAGCTTCGCGCCACGTTTTTTCGCCACCATGGCGTGGTGCATGACATTGACTTGGGTATGCACCGGATTACCGCCCCAGATCACCACGACATCCGCGTGCTCGGCGGCTTCGCGCAGGTCCACACCACGCTTCGCGCCGACGCCGGCAATCCAGCCTGAATCGGAAAGGGCGACGCAAATAGTGGAAAACCAGCGCGAATATTTCATCGCATGGCGCAGGCGATTGATGCCATCGCGCTGCACCAAGCCCATGGTGCCGGCGTAAAAATACGGCCACACGGTTTCGCTGCCATAACGCTGCGCCTTTTCGATAAAGGCATCGGCGACGCGGTCGAGCGCTTCGTCCCAGGAAATATTCTTCCACTGCTTTGAACCCTTCGGCCCGCTGCGCAACAGCGGTTGGGTGAGGCGATCGGGATGGTGCACACGCTCGGCGTACCGCGCGACTTTTTCGCAGATCACCCCATCGGTATAGGTGTTACGCCGAGCGCCGCGCACGCGACCGATGGTGCGATCATCAACGATTTCCACATCGAGCGCACAGGTGCTGGTGCAATCATGGGGGCAGACGGAGGGCGCAATGCGCAAAGGGGCATTCATTTGCTATCCTGCAGGCAAAATCTGAGTGGTTACAGTAGCACAAGTCCGTCCCCCTGTGCGCCGGCGAACGCGACCTCCATTTTATGGATTTCTAGAAACCCGAAGATTTTAACCAATTGGTGGGGGAGTTGTTCGTCTGAATCGTAGGATGGGCAGAGCGAAAGCGAAACCCATCAACACCCGTGCCACGAGCCAATCGGGGAGCGGCGTCTGGCCAATGCCATGCCAAGAGCCAAGCGTGGCGCGGCGTCTGGCGCGATGCTAAATAATCTTGCGACAAGCTTATGGAGCGAAAGAAAGTAAGCGCAACTCACCTCACGTGCGATTAAGCATACTCGCCAGAGGCCATCGCTATGGCATACACGAGTATCTATTCGCCAAACCACCTGTTATGTCAGGCCAAATAGAATGGGTAGGGCATCACGTGCGGTACGAGTTAACGATTTCTTAATATGTGCATACCATGTGCCTGTACACAGTGTTTTGTAAAGGAGATGACGATGGCTGCCGCAGTTGAACGAATTGTCGTGTAAGTGACACCACAAGATAAGAAGGCAATCACTACCAAGGCGAAGAAACTCGACTTGCCGCTATCGGAATTGATGCGACGGGGTGCGTTCGCGTATGAATCCGGCGAGAGCAACGATGAGCTCGGCGCGCTGGCGGACGTGGCGAAAGGTGCGGCCGATCGTGCCAGCGGATTTATTGATGATGCGCTCGCCTTCATCGCCGCGAGCAATAAGCGCATTGCCGCGATGGAAGCCAAAGCCGACCAGCAGCCCGCACGGAAAGCACGCTAATGGGCGTCACCGATAAGATTTGGGTCGCACTGACGTCAATTATTAAGCTGGAAGATAAGGTGAATCGCCAATCCGATTCGATGAAAACACAACAGACCAAGATCGAGGATCTGACCGGGCGCGTGATTCGCTTGGAGACGCAGTTGGATATGCTGATGCACGCCGCCTCAATTAAGCGATTGAAAGGCTGAACGTGCAAAGTCCGTGAATTACATTTTAAGTGGCACGGTGATATTTTCGCGCCGACGGTCTCGTGTCGGCCAATTGCAGACTGATGCAGCGCACAATTGGATTCACACTTCTAGTGATCAAGCGTCGCTTCGATTTGAGCGACCGGACTCATAAGTGTGGCTCCAAAACGCGGTAAACTGATAGTTGCATGCTGGCCGGAGTTGTGACGGCGTACGCTAGTCCGTGCAAGAATTTCGTTGTGATTGTTGAATGCGGCAAGACCCTGCACACACTTAAAGCGCAGGAGCGGCAATGAAAAACGTTAGTATTTTTCCCTTTGTGAAAGATTCTTTCTATGGGCGATAAACCCGTTTCGACTTCGGTCCCGGCGCTAATCGAAAACAAGGCTGGCGCCTACAAAATCCTGCCGGGCGGCTCAGCGTTCTGTTCAGGCATCGTCCCGTATGAGGGATACGAAGTGGTTCGAGTGCTGCTACGCCCCTGGATTCCGCTCGAGCGAGGCTACACCTTCATCGAAAGCTACTTGAACAGCGTGGGCCGACCGGTCCAGGCTTTCTGTGGCATCGAGCTTCGCGTACCCGCTCCGTTGGCATTGAGTGATTGGTCTTCATTCAACGTCCCGTACCTTGAGCAGTTGCACAAGTGGGGGTTGATCTTCGGCGACTACAGCGGCGTATGCCGCTCCAATATCGCTCTCGCATTGCACCCGCCGACAACTACGTCTCTTTGTGCGTTCACCTATACCGCTCCGACATCAGC
>JANNMV010000509.1:0-3686 GCA_031398205.1 Pseudomonadota bacterium
GCAGGTTCCCTCAACGATGATGCTGCCGTCGTCTTGCCGGCGAAACTGCGCGTTGTGGGCCGGTGAGTGGCTGGTGAACTCGCCGACGATTTCTTCCAGAATATCTTCCAGCGTGACCAATCCCTGCAACTCCCCGTACTCATCGACCACCAGCCCAACGCGGCGCTGGTTTTCTTGAAACGTTTGCAGTTGTGTGAGTAAGGGCGTGCCGGCGGGAACAAAAAACGGTGGACGCATGATCTCCTTCAGTGTTTCCTTGGTGAGGTCACTGTTATGAGCCTGATGCAACACGCGGCGCACGTGCAGGATGCCGATCACATCGTCCAATTGTTCCTCATAGACCGGCTGGATGGTGTGGTGCGATGTCGCAAGCCGGTTACGTATTTCATCGATATCGGCGGAAATATCGATTGCCTCGATTTGTGCGCGCGGTGTCATCACATCGTCCACCGTGATATTTTCCAACTCGAACAGATTGAGCAAGATATGTTTATGTTTGGCCGGGATGTAGTGGGATTCTTCAAGCACCAGCGAGCGCAGTTCTTCCAGGCTCAGTTGCTCGCTGTCCTGTTGCTCCGACGGCTTAAGCCGCATCAGCCAGAGCAAACCCTTGACGAACAAATTAACGAACCACACGGCCGGATAAAAAAGCTTAAGCAGCGGCCCCAGTACATAGCTAAGCGGCAACGCGATACGTTCCGCGTAGGCGGCGCCGATGACCTTCGGCGTAATTTCGCTGAAAACGAGAATCGCGAAAGTGACCGCCAAGGTGCCGATACCGAGCGCGAACTCACCTTTGCCGAACCAACGAACCGTGATGATCGTCACCAGCGTTGCCGATGCGGCATTAATCAAATTGTTGCCAAGGAGAATCACGCCCAACAATTTATCGGTTTTTTGCAACAAGCCTTGGGTCAACGCGGCGCTGCGGCTGCCTTGCGCGACCAGATGGCGCAGCCGGTAGCGGTTTAGCGCCATCATGCTGGTCTCCGCGATGGAGAAAAAGCCGGAAAAAACGAGAAGGATGCCGAGCGTGATCAGCAGGGCACTGGTTGAAATATCGTCCAAAAAGAGTTAAGACGGCAACGTAAAAAAGCTCAGTATCGAGTGGGTACCCAAGCTTGTCAAGCGCGGTGCAACAGTACTTCCAGGACAAATTTGCTGCCAACGTAGCCTAGCAATAACAAACCAAAGCCAACCAAGGTCAGCAATGCGGCCGTGCGCCCGCGCCAACCATAGAAGCGATGGCCGACCAAGAACGCGCCGAAGATTAGCCACGACAGCACGCCGAACACAACTTTGTGGGTGTTGTGAGGAAAAGTGATGGCTTTGCCGAATACCTGTTCCGAAAATAAAAATCCACTGGCGAGGGCGAGGGTCAAAAGCACGAATCCAAGCTGAATAATGCGCAACAACAGCGATTCGAGCGCGATCAAAGGTGGCGCGTCACGTAACGCCAGCGGTGTATTTCCCTGATGCAAGCCGCGATCCAGCGCCGATGTGAGCACCGCGTGCAGCGCCGCGATGGTGAACAGGCTATAGGCTAACAGCGACAATGCCAGGTGAGCAGCCAACGCCGGGCGCGCCGCTATCGACAGCACGCGGTTACTCGGCACCCATAGCGCGACTAACACCCCCGCGACGGCAATCGGCAGGACGAACATCTGCAAGCTTGCGAGCGGATAAATCCAACTGCCCAGCCAGTAGATCAATACCATCAGCCAGACAATCAGGGATACCGCGTTGCCCAGACCGAGATTCAATCCTTCCGCGACCCATACCGATCGAAGCAATACCCAAGCATGCAAAACAATGCCGAAAAGTATCAGCCAATTCGGCCAGCCCGTGACGTGATTTAGCGCAACGGGTGCTGTTCCGAGGGTTGTCGAATAGGCCTGGCGCCACAAAAATAGCGTCACACCAGCGTAGATCAAAGCGACCGCAAGGTAGAGGTTTATCGGCATAGAGTTGAGTCGAATCGGCGCGAAACAGGATGTTACAATCCCAGGCCTGAAAGTCTACACTAACGGCTCGGCCGAGGACAGAAACATGCTCGACAATCTCACCCAACGGCTCTCGTCCGTCATCAAAACCCTGCGCGGTCAATCGCGTTTGACCGAGGCGAATATCCAGGATGCGTTGCGCGAAGTGCGCGTTGCTTTGCTTGAAGCCGATGTCGCATTGCCGGTGGTCAAAGATTTCATCGCGCAAGTCAAAGAGCAAGCCCTCGGCAATGAGGTGTTGACTAGCCTTACGCCCGGCCAAGCCCTGATAGGTATCGTTCACAAACGCTTGACCGCGCTCATGGGCGAGCAGGCAACCGGGCTGAATCTGGCGACCACGCCGCCGGCCGTTATCTTAATGGCGGGTTTGCAAGGCTCCGGCAAAACCACCAGTTCCGGCAAGCTGGCGAAGCTACTCAAAGAACAACAAAAGAAAAAAGTGTTGCTGGTGAGTTGCGACGTTTATCGTCCCGCGGCAATCGAGCAATTGCGTTTGCTGAGCCAACAACTCGGGGTGGATTTTTTCGCATCGGACTTATCGCAACAGCCCGTTGCCATTGCACAGGCGGCGCTCAATTTCGCCCGCACCCATTATCACGATGTGTTGATTGTCGATACCGCTGGCCGCTTGGCCATCGACGAAGCGATGATGGCTGAAATCAAGGCGCTGCACGCGGCCGTTAATCCGATCGAGACCTTATTCGTCGTCGATTCCATGCAAGGGCAAGACGCCGTCAACACCGCGAAAGCCTTTGGTGAAACGTTGCCGCTGACCGGCGTGATCCTCACCAAGCTCGACGGCGATGCCCGTGGTGGCGCGGCGCTGTCGGTGCGTCACGTGACGCAAAAGCCGATCAAGTTCGTCGGTGTCGGTGAGAAATTGAACGGCTTGGAAATCTTCCATCCCGAGCGCATGGCCTCGCGGATTTTGGGCATGGGCGATGTGGTGTCTCTGGTGGAAGACGCTGTGCGCAATGTCGACCTGGTTGAAGCCGATAAACTCGCGAAGAAAATGAAGTCCGGCGAGAAATTCGATCTCGAGGACTTTAAAGTGCAAATGCAGCAGATGAAAAAAATGGGCGGCATGGCCGGTCTGATGGACAAGCTTCCGGCGCAGTTGACCGCCGGTGCCCAGGGCATGCCGATGGACGACAAAATCATCGCGCGCACCGAAGGCATCATCAATTCCATGACCCCCGGCGAGCGGCGCAATCCCGATCTAATTAAGGCCTCGCGCAAGCGCCGCATCGCCACCGGTTCTGGCGTGTCGGTGCAAGAAGTGAACAAACTCCTCAACCAGTTCGAGCAGATTCAGAAAATGATGAAAATGATGAAAAAAGGCGGGTTGGCGAAAATGATGCGCGGTATGAAAGGCATGATGCCGGGAATGCGGTAATACACGCGGTTTTTTATCTAACCGACTTTGAATCGTCTACTTGATTCTCGCGTCCGGAAATTAGGCGCAGGATATTTTCCTTGTGGCGCCAAATCACCAATAGCGCAAGCAACAAGACGATGCCGGTGGTCAGGTCCGCACCGCGAAAATAGAAGGCTACGATCGGCGTTGTCGCCGTCGCAACGAGTGCCGCGATCGACGACGTTCGCGTCAGTGCAAACAGGATCAGCCAAATCGCCGCGGCGGCGCACCCCACGCGCCAATCCAGCGCCAGCAACACCCCCACC
>JANNMV010000533.1:0-1985 GCA_031398205.1 Pseudomonadota bacterium
GCCGTCGCTTTAATTTTAGCCGCTGTTTTTATGGGTCGTGCATATTGGGGCTATGGTTATGCCCATATGCCTAGAACTGAAGAAATACGGCAGTACGGTGAGAGTCTAAAAAAACACTATATAAGTCAAAATTACAGTGAAGATGACGCAACTAAACAAGCGGATGAAGAAACACTTCAATATATTGACTCTCAATACTCAGTAAATACTGAACAAAATGCAGAAAACAACGACATAAAATCCGCTAACCTATTCAAAGCTAACGGCTTCACAATGGCATCGGTAGTTTTTTTAGTAATTTCTGCCGCACCCTATGTAATAAACTCAATCGAAGAACCGAATGAGGTTCAAAAAGTCCTAATTACAAACTTAAAGGAGCTACCTATGACGACCCCAACTTCACAAACACCTAAGCCACAAAGCCAGCAACAATCGGCTCCACCGCCTAAGCCAACGCCACCACCAAGCAGAGTTGTTCGAGAACATGTTGAGCCAACATCTAAAAAATAATCTAACCCATCGTTCAAGCGGGACGCGCCAAAGCGCGCCCCTTAACTCAAACGTTGAACGGCGGGTTTTTCGGTAGGGCCCAGAGGATCATTTCAATGGCCGCAATTGGCCGTTACGCGACTCACCGGTTTCAACGTGCTTCCCAAAAACGAAGCACTCGACGGTAGCGGACATCGGATATCAGATTAAGTCACGATGTATACATCTATTGCGATTGCGCGATCGCAAGGTCGCACAGTCGCACTAACCGCCACGAGCCGCTCACCGCTTGCCTCGTGGCGCATGCCTTGATGTGAGGCAAGCTGCAAGCGGCTCGTGGCGTGGCGCCTGTTGGAAATCAGCTTCGGCCGATCCAGCGCCGCACCAATATATCCAACAAGAAAAGCACCAACCCCAGCGCCGCGAAGTAACTCCACAAGGGTTTCGACACCACGCCGCCGTCGCCGCGCCGTGCAAAAATTTCCTCTACGCTCGGCGCGAATTTTCCGCCGCTGCGTTCGCACAAGGCTTTGAGCAAATCGGTGTTTGCGGGTAGCACGCGATACTCGTCGGCGTAACCGTAAAACAAACTGCGCGTGCCGGCCTGCGCCCGCGCTTGCGGCGTCAACCCCGGCGCATCGACCAAATCAAATGCGTAGGCGCCCACGCTCGAGGCTTGCAGCGCGATGCGCGCTTGATATTTGCCTGGCCCAATTTGGCGCATCGGCATCACTTCGGAAGTTTTATCCGGCGCGCTCATGCGCACCTTCGGCGCGATGTCATCGCGATATTGTCCGTCCGGGGTCAGCGCCGTTAGCGTTACTTCCGCCTCGGATCCAATGCGAGTCACCCGCAGCGCGAGTTCTTCTCCGGTGTCGCGACGTATGCTTTCGCGCACCACCTGCGTCCACAGTTTGCCATAGCCAGGCCAGGCCAGCCAATTGACCGCCCAGCGATTTTTGATGTCGGACAAAAACGCAACGCTCTTACCGAGCCCATAGTGGCTCTGCACCAGCAAGGGCTGATGGTCTTTGGCTTCAAGCACCACTTCGGCGAACCGCTTGGGGCGGCTCAGCACGAAACCTTTTAGCTCAGGGCCGTTGGCGAAATCGATGCCGGCCACCGCTTCAGTTTTGATTTTAACGATCGGCCGGAAGGCTTCTTCAACAATCGATTCACCCAACAGCCGTTTCGCCTCGGTGACGAATAGCGCCGGAATCTCGGTTTCACTTTTCGCGACGTGGCTCTTGCCGTTGGCTGCGCGCGCAAGCTGCGCCATTAATTCGAGGTTGGGATTCTCGCCGATCGCCACCGTCGACAACGTAATGTTCGCTCGCGTCAATTGCGCGGTCAGTTCCTCGGCGCCACCGGAGGCAAGGCTGGCATCGGCGTCTTGTTCGGGCGGCAGGCCGCGTTCCTTGCGGATCAGCGCCATGGCGGCGCTGCTCGAGGTCTCCACCGCCAACCTGCCGGGTGGCGCGCTGTTGCCATCGGAC
>JANNMV010000600.1:0-1606 GCA_031398205.1 Pseudomonadota bacterium
GGGTCGCGGCGTTAGCTAGAATTTCCTGGTTAACGATAGCTTCGACGCGGCGAATTTCGTCGGTGCTGATCGGCGCGTGATGAGAAAAATCGAAACGGGTTTTGTACGCATCGACCAGCGAACCTTTTTGCGCCACGTGGCTACCGAGCACTTCGCGCAGCGCCTTGTGCATTAAATGTGTTGCCGAATGGTTGCGCACGGTGCGGCCGCGCATGGCGTCGTCAACCTTGGCATGAACGACATCGCCGACTTGGAGCGATTTGGAGCCCACCGCCACAACGCCCTGGTGACCGAACACATCTGCCTGAATTTTCTGCGTGTCGCTCACGGCAAAACGATATTGTTCGTTTGACAGCGTTCCTTGGTCGCCCACTTGGCCACCGGACACGGCATAAAACGGGGTACTTGCAAGAACGACGGTGCCGGTCTCACCGAATTTAAGTTCGTCGATGCTCACCCCGTCGCGATAGATGGCAATGACTTTGGATTCTTGAGCGAGTTTTTCATAGCCAACGAATTGGTTTTTTTCGCCTTTGTATTCGATACCCGCCGCCATCTTGAACTTGCCCGCCGCCCGGGCCTGATCGCGCTGTTGTTTCATAGCCGCGTCAAAGCCCACCTGATCAACGCCAACGCCGCGCTCGCGGGTAATATCGGCGGTGAGGTCGAGCGGAAAACCGTAGGTGTCGTAGAGCATGAAGGCCGTTTCGCCGTCCAAGATTTTCGCGCCGTCGGCGAGTTTGGATTCCAAAATCTTCATACCGTGTTCGAGGGTTTCGGCGAAGCGTTCCTCTTCTGCTTTGATGATTTCTGCAACACGATTCGCGCTGTTGCGCAATTCCGGATAGGCATCGCCCATCACTTGCGCGAGCGGGGCGACCAATTTGTAGAAAAATAAATTCTTCTGCTCGAGCTTATAGCCGTGACGCATGGCGCGGCGCGCGATGCGGCGCAGCACGTAGCCGCGACCTTCGTTGCTGGGAATCACGCCATCGACAATCAAGAAACTCACGGCACGAATGTGATCAGCGATGACGTTAAGCGAATTGTTTTTAAGATCGCTGGCGCCGGTTTCTTTCGCCGCAGCCTTGATCAGCGTTTGAAATAAATCAATCTCATAATTGCTATGCACATGCTGCAACACCGCCGCGATGCGCTCCAGTCCCATCCCGGTATCGACGCTGGGCTTAGGCAACGGATGCAGCGTTCCCTTGTCGTCGCGGTTGAACTGCATGAACACCAGATTCCAAATCTCGATATAGCGATCGCCTTCGGCGTCCGGGCTGCCGGGTGGGCCGCCGGGAATATGCGCGCCATGGTCATAGAAAATTTCCGTGCACGGGCCGCAGGGACCGGTATCGCCCATCTGCCAAAAGTTATCACTCTCGTAGGGTTTGCCGCCGGGCTTGTCGCCCAGGCGAACGATGCGCTCGATTGGCACGCCGATGTCGTTGGCCCAGTGGTTATACGCTTCATCGTCGGTGTGATAGACCGTGACCCAGAGCTTGTCTTTCGGCAGGCCGTATTCGACGGTGATCAATTCCCAAGCAAAACGAATCGCGTCTTTCTTGAAATAATCGCCGAAGCTGAAATTGCCGAGCATCTC
>JANNMV010000610.1:0-4450 GCA_031398205.1 Pseudomonadota bacterium
ACCGCCACGGGCGCGATTCCCGGCGGGTTCAAGGTCAGGCAGGCGGCCGCAGCGGCGGGGGCTTCGGCACCGCTATCCGAGGCGGAAAATAGCTCCTTCCTGAGCGATTTCGATAAGGTGGGTGCCGGCAATATCGATACCGATGAAGTCGATCCCGTTGCGGAGGCGGATGTCTACATCGCTTACGGTCGCGATGCCCAGGCGGAAGAGATTCTGAAGGAAGCGATGCTCAAAGACTCATCGCGTTATGAAATCCCCCTGAAACTGTTGGAAATTTACGCCAACCGTAAGAGTACGCAGTCGTTTGAGTCGGTGGCGAAACAACTGCACACGACGATTGGTGCGCAACATCCGTTGTGGGCAAAAGTGGCTGAAATGGGCCGCAAAATCGACGCCGGAAATGCGCTGTATGCATCGGCCAATATTAATCCTGCTGACGATTACGCAGGCGAGAGTACCGTGGTTCGTGCCGCCGGAGCGCTCGCAATGCCGAAGTCCGCGGAAGACGTTCCGGCGGCGATGCGAGATACATTAACCGTCAAAGAGCCGATGCTGTCGAATGCGCCGCTCGACCTTGATTTGGATTTTGATGCGGCGCCGGCGCAAGCGCAATCAGCCACGGGAGAAAATCTCGCGCCTAACACGGGTATGCTCGATCTTGATTTAGGCAGCGCGAGCGACCAAGCCGCCGGCGATATGGACCTCGGAACACAAGATAAGTCCAGCACCACCGGTGATCCATTTGTCCTCGATTTTGATCTCGATTCTCCCAGACTTACGGCTGCAGAGCCTGCGAGAACAATAGCAGAAGCCGCACCGACAATGTTTGACAGCGGCGGATTGGATTTTCAGCTCGATATCGACGAACCATTGGTTAGCCCGACCTTCGCGGCGATCGCACCAAGCTTGCCGGTAGATCTGCCCGCTTTGGATATTTCTGATATCGATTTAGACTTAGGTTCTGCAAACGAAAACGCAGCGTCGACGAACAATGGCGCCGCCTGGCAAAGCGCCGAAACCAAGCTGGATCTCGCGCGGGCTTATCTCGAAATCGGCGATAAAATCGGCGCGGTAGAGATATTACAAGAAGTCATCAAAGAAGGTTCTCCCGAGCAGCAAGAAGTAGCAAAAAAACTCGCCGCGCAAGCCTAAGCCGGATACACTGTGCGCACCAAAAGGCGCACAACGGCATGGCATTGTTTTCCTCTTTACGCATTCTCTTAGGGCTGAGCTTAATTGTACTAAGCTCGGCCTTGGATGTTTTTCCGCTCATCGCTACTACTCTCGCACTCGGACTGTATTTGTACTTTCGCAGTGATGGGGTCGCGTGGCATTGGGTGCGCCGAGCGCGTTACTTGCTCATCATCCCGGCGCTGATTACCGCTTATACAAGCGCTGGAACGGGTGTGATTCCGAGTCTTGACATGTGGTCGCCAACTTGGGAGGGTCTCGCGCTGGGCGGTAGGCAATCACTGCGCCTTCTTGTGGCGTTGCTCGCGCTGCGAGTATCGCTGCGGGGATTATCGTCGGAGAATTTGAGTCAAGGCTTACTCAGCTTAATGTCCCCGCTTGGCCATATTGGCTTAAACGTCGAACGCGCTGCGCGACGCTTGACCTTAACTTTCATTTATCTCAATCGCCTGGATGGCCGTAGCGCACGCGATCTTTTGCTGGGTTTCCAGCAACGTTGCCCGCCGTTGAAGTGAGACTGATGCGCACTTTCCTCCTTTATTTTCTTGCTTAATCCGGTGAGGATCGCGCTTGGCATCGAGTACCACGGCGCACAGTATTGCGGCTGGCAATCGCAGGCTAACGGATGCGCCATTCAGGATGTCGTTGAGGCGGCCCTAGCGAAGATTGCGGAACGCCCGGTGCGAGTGGTGTGTGCCGGGCGCACCGACACCGGTGTCCATGGGATTGAGCAAGTCATTCACTTTGATACCGATGCGCAGCGCCCATTGAGCGCATGGGTGCGCGGAACCAATGCGCATATGGCAAATGATATTGCCGTTCTGTGGGCGCGGCCGGTGGGCGAAGAATTTCATGCACGTTTTAGCGCCAAGTCGCGTCGTTATTTTTACATTTTGCTGAATCGCCCGCAGCGTCCGGCGTTGGCGTCCCGTCGGGTCGGGTGGTACCATCAAACGCTGGATGTGGACGCAATGCAGAGCGCCGCGCAGTGCTTCGCGGGGCGACATGATTTCAGCGCGTTCCGGTCGTCGGAATGCCAGTCGAAAACACCGATCAAGACCCTGCATTCATTGTGCATCGAACGCTGCAACGACTACGTAATATTCAGCCTCCATGCGGATGGTTTCTTGCATCATATGGTGCGAAATCTCGTCGGTAGCTTGGTTTACGTCGGCAGCGGACGCGGCGATGCCGACTGGATAGCGGGCGTATTGGCGAGCGGCGACCGGCGCCTTGCCGCGCCAACCTTCTCGCCCGACGGACTTTACCTGACTCGTATCGAGTACGATCCTGCCTGGGGACTGCCGCAGCGGCCGGAAATCAAGCAGCGCGAACTACTCACGGAATTGATGTAGTAACCCATGACAACGCGGGTGAAGGTGTGCGGAATCACGCGGGTAGAGGATGGCTTAGCCGCCGCCCGAGTTGGCGTGGATGCCGTCGGATTTGTGTTTTATCCCGGCAGCCCGCGGTACGTTGCCTCGGAGCGCGCGCGCGACATCGCCGCAATGCTGCCTCCATTTGTCAGTACCGTCGGGCTATTTGTGGATGCGGATGCAGCCACAGTCGCCGCCACATTGCGGGCAATACGGTTGGATTACCTACAGTTTCACGGTGCGGAATCTCCAGAATTTTGCGCCCAGTTCGACGTGCCGTTTCTCAAAGCAGTTCGGGTAAAGCCCGGTGTGGATTTGCTACAATACGCGATTACGTTTAGCGCCGCGAAGGCGTTGTTGCTCGATGCATTCGTGGCAGGAATGCACGGTGGTACGGGCCAAGGATTCGATTGGCAATTGATCCCGTTGAACATGCCGATTCCGGTAATTCTTTCCGGCGGACTGGCGCCCGGCAACATCGCCGAGGCGGTACGTACCGTGCGACCGTGGGCGGTCGATGTGTCGAGCGGCGTGGAAGCGGAAAAAGGCATTAAAGATGCCGATAAAATAGAACAATTTATGCGAGGAGTGCGGAATGCGGATGTATGACTTGCCCGATCAGAGCGGACATTTTGGGCCCTATGGCGGCATCTTTGTTGCCGAGACGCTGATGCAAGCGCTCGAGGAATTGCGCGTGAACTACGATCAGATTCGTACCGATCCGGCGTTTCAAGCCGAGCTTGCTTACGAATTAAAACACTTCGTCGGACGTCCCAGTCCAATTTATCACTGCAAGCGCTGGTCGGAGGCCCTCGGCGGTGCGCAGATCTACTTGAAGCGTGAGGATCTTAACCACACCGGCGCCCACAAAGTTAACAACACCATGGGCCAAGCACTCTTGGCTAGGCGCATGGGTAAGCCGCGCGTCATCGCCGAGACTGGTGCAGGCCAGCACGGCGTTGCCACGGCGACGATGGCAGCGCGCTTTGGTTTGGAGTGCGTGGTCTACATGGGTTCCGAAGATATCAAGCGCCAGGTGCAAAACGTTTATCGGATGAAGTTACTCGGCGCAACTGTTGTTCCCGTCGAGAGCGGATCGAAGACCTTGAAGGATGCGCTGAACGAAGCGATGCGCGACTGGGTGACCAACGTCGAAAATACTTTTTACATTATTGGCACCGTCGCGGGTCCCCATCCGTATCCGATGATGGTGCGCGATTTTAATTCCATTGTCGGCAAGGAATGTCGTACCCAAATGCCCGAGATGTTAGGGCGCCAACCCGATGCGATTTTGGCCTGCGTCGGTGGTGGCTCCAATGCAATGGGCATATTTTATGATTACATCACGGACGAAAAGGTTCGGCTGATCGGTGTCGAAGCCGGTGGTAAAGGGCTCGCGTCGGGTCGGCACGCGGCGCCCTTGTCCGCAGGAACACCGGGTATCTTGCACGGCAATCGTACTTATCTCATGCAGGATGAGAACGGCCAAATCATCGAAACCCATTCGATCTCCGCCGGACTAGATTATCCGGGCGTCGGGCCGGAGCATTCTTACTTGAAAGATTCCGGTCGCGCCGAGTACGTTGCGGTCACGGACGACGAGGCGCTCAAGGCGTTCCACGATCTGTGCCATTACGAGGGCATTATCCCGGCGCTGGAATCGAGTCATGCCACCGCCTACGCCGCGAAGATCGCCCCGACCATGGCCAAGGATAAAGTCTTGTTGGTCAATCTGTCCGGGCGCGGCGACAAAGATATGCATACCGTGGCGCAGGCCTCTGGCCAGCAACTAAAAAAAGCAGAAAACAAAAAAGAAAAAACGATCTCCCCAGTCACGTATCACTGCAACGTTTTTTAAAATACAACAGCAGCGCAAAAAAACC
>JANNMV010000612.1:0-4286 GCA_031398205.1 Pseudomonadota bacterium
TGCCATAACGTTCAATGGCGCGCAGCATGTAACGCCGATAGGCGCTGCCATGGCGCGCCTCGTCGTGGGACAGCAGGCCGTAGAGGTGTTTGATGACCGGCTCGGTGTGCCAATGGGCGGCGCGGCGATACCATTGCGTCAACCGCACCTCGCCGCAAAAATGCAGCATCAGGGTTTCCAGCGCCGGCGCCGGATCGAATTCAAAGCGCACGGCGGCTAGCTCCGCTTCGGTGGGCGCCAAGTCGGGACGAAAGCGCGACAGATAGTCCATCAACGCCAGGGAATGTTTTTGTTCTTCGTAAAACCAGATGGACAAGAAGGCGGAAAAATCCGTGTCGTCTCGATTGTCGCGCAGGAACATTTCCGTCGCCGGCAGCGCGGCCCATTCAGTGATGGCGTTCATTTTGATGGTTTGCGCTTGTTCGTCGCTCAGGCGCGTGGCATCGAAGCGCGCCCACGGCACATCGTCCGTCAGGCTCCAGCGGGCTTGTTCCAATTGTTTGAATAGTTTGGGATAGAGCATGGGGGCTTTCGAAAAGCCGCGGCCCAGTGGAAAAGGCAAGCGCGGCAGTTGGGCGCCGTGGGAAACGACGGGTTCTTCGAACCTTGACTTTTACCATTCTACAGGATAAGCGGGCGCATGAATCGTGTGTCATGGGCGCCAACTTAACCGCGTAACCGGGTGACCGGCGCTCTTATTGCTCGAATAACGCGATGGATTCCACGTGCCCCGTGTGCGGAAACATATTCACCACGCCCGCCGCTTTTAAGGCATAGCCTTTGGTATGAACCAACACACCCGCGTCGCGCGCCAAGGTGGCAGGGCTGCAGGAAACATAAACAATGCTGCGCGGAAACGGCGCTTCGATCGCCTTCACCACCTCGACCGCCCCATCGCGCGGCGGATCGATCAACAGCTTATCGAATTTGCCCAGCGCGCGTAGGGTTTGATCGGTATCGCTGGCAAATAAATTCGCCACCTGAAACTTGGCATTTTCCGCCAAACCATTTTTCCGTGCATTCTCGGTTGCCTGGCGAACAAGCCCTGGCGCGCCTTCCAGGCCCAACACTTGCGCCCCGCTGCGCGCGATCGCGAGGCTAAAATTGCCCAACCCACAAAATAAATCGGCGATGCGCTCGCCCGGTTGTGGCGCCAACAAATTCACCGCGCGCTTCACCAGCGCGCGATTCACGGCGTGATTCACCTGGGTAAATTCCGTCGGCGAGAAGTGTAACTTGAGATTGAACTCGGGAATCGAATAGTAAAGCGGCGCGCAATCCAGCGGCCAAAACGGCTGCGCCGTCTCGGGCCCCTTGGGTTGTAACCAAAATTGAATACCGTGAAGCTCCGCGAATTGCTTGAGTCGCAGGCCATCCTGCTCCAAGATCGGCTGCAGATTTCGAAGTACCAGCACGGTGACCTGCGAACCGCATGCCAACTCAATCTGTGGCAAGCGCTCGCGCAAATCCATGCTCATGATTAAATCGCCTAACTTCGGAATCAGCGCGGCAATGTTCGCCGGCAATACCTCACAGGTTTCCATCGCGGCAACAAAGCTGGATTTTTTTTCATGGAAGCCAACCAGCACCCTGCCCTTTTTTTCCACGTAACGCACCGACAGCCGCGCGCGCTGGCGATAACCCCACGCCGGGCCGTAGATCGGCGGCAACAACACATCGGGCGTGACCTTGCCGATGCGTTTCAGATTGTCTTCGAGAATGCGCTGCTTCGACGCCACTTGCGCGGCAAATTCCGCGTGTTGCATATTGCAACCGCCACAGACCCCGTAATGCTGGCAGCGCGGCGTGGTGCGCACGGCGCTGGATTTTTCGATCGAGATGAGTTGCGCGAACTCGAAGCTTGGCTTTTTTCGGTACGGCGAATAGGTCACGGTTTCGCCGGGCAATGCGCCGTCGATAAAAATCGCCTTGCCGTCGTGGTGCGCCACGCCACGGCCTTCGTGGTCCAAGGATTCGACAAATACGCTCATTGAGTTGAAAGCATCCTGATTGGGATTGCCATCGAGAGGCGCCGCAACATAACGCGGCGATCTCGGTGTGGGTTGGTTCATAAAAAACGCGATTGCGTCGCTGCGCTCGCAATGACGAGAAGGAATCTTTTACAAAAGATATTAGTTCCCCTGGCGATACATGGTGTGGGTTTTTCTGCGGCCGTGGACACAAATTCACGGTCGAGAATCGCAATCGGGTGGGACGGGCGCATCGGGTCGGCAAGTCAATTCGTTGGCAACCCGTATTCTGGCGGGCGGCGAGCACTTGAGCAAGCGCCGCCGCCAAATTCACCCTCGCCAGCATGGGTCGCTTAGGGCCAGCCAAGCGCAGTGCGGCGCCTGGCGATGCCTCCAACTTCCCGGAAAACGGTCACATCCATTAGAATCGGTGTAACGATAATCTCCTGTCGCCAAATGGATAACGATCTGCACTACCTTGAATTAACCGACGCGGCTCACCTCATCCAGACCCGGAAGCTATCGCCGGTGGAATTGACCGAGGCGATGCTGCGTCGAATTGAGGCTCTCGATAAGCGGCTGCATGCCTACGCCTTAGTCACGCCCGAGCTTGCGCTCGAGCAAGCACGCCGCGCCGAAGACGAAATCATGAAGTTTCGCTATCGCGGCGCGCTGCACGGCATTCCGATCGGACTGAAAGATCTTTGCTACAGCAAAGATATTCCGACCGCGGCGGGAATGACGATCCACAAAAACTTTCGCCCAACGTTCAACGGCGCCGTCGTGCAACGTTTGTTCGATGCCGGCGCGGTGTGCCTGGGAAAACTGCAACTCACCGAAGGCGCGTTCGCCGATCACCACCCGGCTATCACCGTCCCGATCAACCCGTGGCGCCAGGACCATTGGGTCGGCGCCTCGTCCAGCGGCTCCGGCGCAGCGACGGCGGCGGGACTGTGTTTCGCCTCGCTCGGCTCGGACACCGGTGGCTCGATCCGCTTCCCATCGGCGGCAAACGGCGTCACCGGCCTCAAGCCTACCTGGGGCCGCGTGTCGCGTTACGGCGCATTCGAATTGGCGGCGTCGCTGGATCACCTCGGCCCCATGTGTCGCTCGGCAGCCGATGCCGGCGTGGTGCTCGGCACCATCGCGGGCGCCGACGCGAACGATCCCACCGCGGTGCAAAAATCCGTGCCCAACTATCTGGACGGCGACGATCGCGATTTACGTGGCGTGCGCGTCGGCATCGACGAGCGCTATGTCGGTGACGGCGTCGAGCCGGCGATGGTGCAGACCGTACGCGACGCAGTGGAGATTCTGAAAGGACTCGGCGCCGACATCCGCAATATCAAGTTCCCCGACTTCGACCAGGTGTTGCGCGATTGGGCGCCGAACTGCGCGGTGGAAACCGCCGTTGCCCACGAGGCGACCTATCCATCGCGCAAAAACGAATACGGCCCCGGCCTCGGTGGTTTCATCGCCTCGGCACAGAACGCCAGCGCCAGCGAATATCAAAAAATTCTTTTGCGCCGCCGCGATTTTTCCGGCCGCCTTGCCGCGCTATTTCAGTCCATCGATTTATTGATCATTCCGGCGCAATTCATCGCCTCGCCGACCAAAGCAAAAATGGACACGCTGGGCCAGGACGCCGACGCGCTGTTAGCGTTGATGCGCTTCACCTCGCCCTTCAACATGAGCGGCAGCCCGACCATCACCCTGCCGTCGGGATTCACCAGCCGTGGCACGCCCATCGCGTTTCAACTAGTCGGCCGGCATTTTTCCGAAGATCTACTGGTGCGCGCAGGGCGAGCCTATCAACGGGAAACCGATTGGCATCGTAAGCACCCGCCGCTTTGATTGCGCTAAAGGATAAGACGCGCGCCGATTGATGCCTGGAGAGGCGCATGGGTACCGGCTTCCACGGCATGCCATGCCAGAAGGCAAGCGGCGAACGGCTCCTGGCAAGGGCCGCACGTCGCTAACTCAGACAAGCACGACAACGCAGGAAATATCCCATTGTCATTCCCGCGAAGGCGGGAATCCATGTTGACTTTGAACGGCTAAATGGATTCCCACCTTCGCGGGAATGGCAAGATTTCATGCGAGCGGTCAAATTAAGCGCCGAAATAGCGCGAGTTAATCACCACCGGAACTCCACCCTAAGGCAAGCGCGCTTACGAAAAAACTACAGATCAATTTCCAAATTATCGATCAGCCGCGTGGCCCCAAGCTTCGAAGCCCCAAGAACAACCAAATGTTTTTCTTGCGACTGCGGCGTCAACAAATCTTGCCGGCGGCGCACGGAAATGTAATCGGTTT
>JANNMV010000639.1:0-2468 GCA_031398205.1 Pseudomonadota bacterium
ATCGGGCGTCAACTCCGGCGGAATAGTCGCGTTGATCTTGCCGTGTTTGACGTAGGGGCCATATTGGCCGGAAAAGACGCTGACGTTTTGTTGATCGTCGGGATGCTCACCCAAGACTTTTAACGGCGTAGCGCCGGCGCGACCAGCGGATTTCGGTTGCGCCATGATTTCGAGCGCGCGGGCAAGTCCGATGGTGAAAATATCATCGGCTTTTGGAATGGAGCGGAATTCTTTCTCGTGCTGGATATACGGACCGAAGCGGCCGTTGTTGACGATAACTTTCTTGCCAGATTCCGGATGCATGCCGAGTTCGCGCGGCAGCGACAATAATTTGTCGGCCACTTCCATCGTTACTTGAGCGGGAAGCATGCCTTTGGGCAATGAAGCGCGCTTCGGTTTTTTGCCTTCTTCAGCAGCTTCGCCGAGTTGCACGTAGGGACCGTAAGGGCCGTTCATCAACAACACTTTGATGCCCGCATCCGTCACGCCGATTTCCACCGGGCCAGTCTGCGCAGGGGCGCCGTCGGGGCCGTCGAGATTGCGCGTGTAGTCGCATTCGGGATAGCCGGCGCAGCCGATGAATCGGCCGCGCTTGCCGAGGCGAATGGACAAACCTTTGCCGCATTTTGGGCAGGCTTCGTCGAGCGCTTCATGGGTGATTTCGGCGCGCGAGACGTTGCTTTTCTCTTCAATCGCGCGATTGAAATCGCCCCAAAATTCTTCCAACACCGGTATCCATTCCAGCTTACCGTTGGAAATGTCGTCGAGCTTATCTTCGAGCTTGGCGGTGAAATCGTAATCGACGTAGCGAGTAAAATGTTCGGTCAAGAATTTGCTGACGATCTTGCCCACGTCCGTCGGCGAGAAACGCTTTTTGTCGAGAATCACGTACTCACGTGCAATCAACGTCGAGATGATGCTCGAGTAAGTTGACGGCCGACCGATGCCGTGTTCTTCCAGCGTTTTAACGATGGTTGCTTCGGTGTAGCGCGGCGGCGGTTGGGTGAAATGTTGATCGCCGTAGAGCTTGTCGATGGGCACCACTTCGCCCATGTCAAGCGCGGGCAATTTGCTTTCCCCTTCCGCTTCGCGGTCGTCTTCATCTTCCAAATAGACCGCGATGAAGCCGGGGAAGGCCATGGTCTGGCCCGTGGCGCGGAACAAATTTTGATCGCCGCCGACAGCCAAATCCACCGCAACCGTATCGAATTTCGCCGGGCTCATTTGGCACGCAAGCGTGCGTTTCCAAATCATTTCGTATAAGCGAAATTGCTCCGGCGTCAAAAACTCTTTCAAGCTTTGCGGCGTGCGGTCGATGGCGGTGGGGCGAATGGCTTCGTGCGCCTCTTGCGCATTTTTTGAAGCGTTTTTGTAAAACACCGGGCCGGCGGGCAAATAATCCGCATCGAAATTTTTCGTCACATAGCCGCGAATGTCATTCAGCGCCTCGTTCGACAACACGAACGAATCGGTACGCATGTAGGAAATCAAGCCTACCGGCCCGCTGCCGATATTAACGCCTTCGTACAACTGCTGCGCAATTTTCATGGCGCGATCGGTGGAGAAACCGAGCTTGCGCACCGCTTCTTGTTGCAACGTCGACGTGGTAAAGGGCGGCGCGGGTGAGCGGGTTTTGCGTTTTTTCTCGAGGTTGACGACGGTCGCCGTAGCCTTGGCGTTCTTCGTCAAAAATTCCGTGATGTCTTTTTGTTGCGCGTCGTTGGTGACGCTGAACTGCGTAATCTTCTCACCTTTGAACTGCGTCAGCTTCGCGGTGAAATTCTGCGTCGCCTTGTGGCTGTCGAAGTGGATGCTCCAATATTCTTCGCTCTTGAAGGCGAGAATTTCATCTTCGCGCTCGACGATCAAGCGCAGTGCGGGGCTTTGCACACGACCGGCGGAAAGTCCACGCCGAATCTTCTTCCACAACAACGGCGATAAATTAAAGCCGACCAAATAGTCCAGCGCGCGGCGCGCTTGTTGGGCGTTCACCAATGGCATGGCGATTTCGCGCGGATTGTCCACTGCCGCCTTAACCGCCGCTTGCGTGATTTCATAAAACGCAACGCGATGCAGTTCCTTATCTTTGAGCAATTTTTTCGACTTCAGAATTTCCGCGATGTGCCACGCGATTGCTTCGCCTTCCCGATCCGGGTCAGTCGCCAGATAAATTCGATCAGCCTTCTTCACCGCGTCGGTCAGCGCCTTGACATGCTTCTCATTGCGCTCGACCAGTTGATATTTCATGGCGAAGCCATTTTCGGTATCCACCGCGCCGGTTTTCGGCACCAGGTCGCGCACATGGCCGTAGGAGGCAAGAATGTCGAACGTTTTTCCGAGATATTTTTTAAGTGTCTTGGCTTTGGACGGCGATTCGACGATCAGCAAATTTTCTGACATGGCAGCTCAAGTGATGGTGAGGTTTGCGTGAAAAAGTTAAACCCTCGGGATCACCGAGGCCACAGCAA
>JANNMV010000522.1:0-1893 GCA_031398205.1 Pseudomonadota bacterium
CCTGGTTGCGACTGGCATTCCCATTCAGCTCGATGGGGTGGACGTTGCCCCGCAAGACATTTTGGTGGGCGACGACACCGGCATTGTGCGCGTGCCGCGTGCCGTAGTGGAAAACGTCGCCATGCGTGCCGCCGCGATTGATGCGCGCGACCGGCGCGTGCGCGAATATGTGGAGAAGGGCGCAAACTTTGGCGACGCATTTAAACAGGCCGGCAAATAGCGCGACAGAGATACACCCTATCGCGCTGTACTGCGGAAGCGCTTCAGCGATTCCAGGTCGCGTAACCCGTCGCGGTGCCGTCGGACCAGTTGATCTCCGTCGCGCCTACGAACTTATTGGTTCCGCTGATGCCGGCATACTTGCCAGTGCCGCCGGTGTAGGTAAACGTTCCGGGACCGGTTGTATTGTCACCTTCATTCGACCATGATAGAAAGGCCTTATCGCCATCCTTATCGGTGATCACGCAATAGCCGCTGGCTTTGCCTTTTCCGGTGGGGAAATTCAGGTCATTGTGGGCGGGACACTTTACCCCGGCGTGGTGAAACAGGCTGCCTTTGCCCTTATCGTTAAAAAAAGTCCCGGTGAACTCACCAACCCAATAGAAATGGCCCTTGTCGATTTCGTAGGCCTTACCCACACCCATCCAACCAAACACACCGACGGCCTTCCAGTCCTGTGCCTGGACAGGATGGGTCAAAGCGGCGCTGATCAGCAGCGCCGCGATGGTCCAAAACGATTTGCTAAATATCCTCATTGCTTGTTGGTTCATGGTGCACCCTCCTAAGTTATGAAGTTATTGACGGTGCGCTAAGAAAGCTGCGCACAGATAAGAATTTATTCCTCACATTATCCAATTGCAATATGTCGAAAGACGTAGGCCAAAAGTAATAGATTGCTGGGAATGAGGGCTCTCGCTGTATCAATGGCGTCATGGAAAGGAGCGCGGCGACGAAGTAATCTCGCACTACTTTTTTGTAGGCGTTACGCGAGAGTCCGCGTCCTGCTTTGCTCGTGGCAGGGCACGGCCTGAGAGGCAATACCCGTGCGGATCGCAGGCCGGGCACCTGTAGCTAACCACGGCTCTTGTCGTTGAAAGAGATAACCCAGAAGGATTGAGACGACTCGAAGAGTCGTCTCAATCCGCTGTGGCGTTGATCGGGGGCGCAGCGACGAGCGCCTTTGATGCCGCCGTGTTGTCAGCGGTAAGCGCCGGTGCGCGGATTGCTCTGCTGCCAGCGCCAGGAGCCGCACCCAGCTTGGCTCCTGGCGATGCCTATGCGGAGAGCCGCACTCAATCTGCCTCCTGGCTCGATGGGTGCAATCAATCCTAACTACGATCACTAAACCCATCAGGCGCGTCAGCATTCGAGTCGCGGGTACCATCGCCGGCAATAAGCGTATTAGAATGACGAAAACGGCGTTCGCCCGATTCAAGGTTTCCAAAAAGGAGGATTCATGTGGTCGCAAGTCTATAACCCTACCGGCAACGCGGTCGTTTCTACGCTAATTGCGGCGATTCCTGTCTTCATTCTTCTCGGTGGGCTCGGATTTTTTAATATGCGCGCCCATATCGCCGCGTTGGCGGGCCTCATCGCCGCCGTGGCAATCGCCATCTTCGTATTCGGCATGCCCGCCGCCATGGCCGGCACCGCCGCTTTGTTCGGCGGCACCTTCGGGATACTCGGTATTTCCTGGATCATCGTCAACCTGATGTTTCTTTATCGCATGACGGTGAAGACCGGGCTCTTCACCGTGTTGCAGGATTCTATCGCCGGTGTCACCAACGACAAGCGCTTGCAACTACTGTTGATCGCCTTTTGTTTCGGTGCGTTCTTCGAAGGCGCCGCGGGCGGTGGCACGCCGGTGGCGGTGACCGGCGCCATTCTGATCGG
>JANNMV010000002.1:0-10969 GCA_031398205.1 Pseudomonadota bacterium
GAAACGGCGATGTCGCAACGGCAAAAGTGCTGCTGGACGCGAAGGCCGATCCAAACCTGATGGACAATCGCGGCAAGACCGCGCTGGCTGTTGCGCGCGAGTTTCAGCACAAGAAAATCGTCACCTTGCTGGAGGCGGCCGGCGCCCGCGAATAATTACGGTAGCATGCGCTGAAACACGCCGTTCTTCTCGATCATCAGATGTTTCAACGAGGCGATGACGTGGATCGCGATCACCACCATCAAAATCTCCGATGTGATTTCGTGCAACTCAAACCAAAATTCCCGAGCGTCTTTATCGTCGCTACCCGTGATCACCTGAATTCCCCAGGCTTTGACGCCGTATTTGCTATAGGACGACATGATCATGCCGGTAACGGGCATCAACACCATGCATAAATAGAGCACCCAGTGACTAATCGTTGAGGCGACAACTTGCCATTTGGGAATGATGCGATCAAGGGTAGGCGGTCGGTGGGAAAGCCGCCACCAGATTCGCAACAAGATAAATAATGCGAGCGTGACGCCGATCGACTTATGCAAGTTGAAATAGAACGCGCGGCCGGCGGTTTCTTTAGGAATATCAACCATGTACAGCCCCAGCGCGAGCTGTCCCAAGATCGCGATGCCGATGAACCAATGCAGCCAAATTGCCATCGACGTATATTTTTGTAGTGATAAGCGATTCATTGCCTGCATCTCCAAATCGTTGCGAATAAGGTGAAGTTTAACCGATTCACGCGACGTTCATGGGACTTATGCAAGTGTACGATCGCCATCGGCGCAGCTCCCGGTGGGTTGACTGCCAACAGCGTGGTCGGGTAATCGAACTGTGCTATGATTTACTATTTAAGTTCGCTCGACGTAAACAACTTGCTACCATTCTTTATTATTATTTAAATTGGGTATTGAATTGATGGGATCCATGCGTGAAGTAACAACAAAGCAATTTGCGCCGTATGTCGAAAGGAAGGGCGAGGCATACATGAGCAAGCGTCAGCTTGCTCATTTCCGTAAGCTGCTGGATGAATGGAAAGCCGATTTAGGCCTCGATATCGATCGCACCGTGCATACGATGCAAGACGAAGCGACGATCTTCGCCGATCCGAATGATCGAGCGACGCAGGAATCCGACATGGCGCTGGAATTGCGTAATCGCGACCGCGAGCGCAAGCTGATCAAAAAGATCGATGAGATGGTCGCTAAAATCGATGCTGGCGAGTATGGCTACTGCAATAGTTGCGGCATTGAAATCGGGCTGAAACGCCTGTTGGCGCGACCGACGGCAACAAAATGCATCGATTGCAAAACCTTGGAAGAAATTCGCGAGAGGCAAGTGGCGAAATAGTTCGCATCTGAACTAAGCCCAAAATTGCGATGGTCGTCTATGACTTAAAGTGCGAAAACGACCATCCTTTTGAAGGATGGTTTGATTCGCTCGAAGGTTTTGAAACACAGCAGGCCAAGGGCAGTGTGTCTTGCCCGCTGTGTGCGTCCACCACGATCTTGCGCCGTCCGGCCGCGCCGCGCCTGAATATCGCCAAACATTCCAAGCCAGCGCGTACCTCCGTTGCCATGTCCGCCACCCTGTCGCCAGAAGCCATGTGGCGAAAAATGATGGCGTATCTGCGCACCCATACGGAAGACGTCGGCGCCGAGTTTCCCGAAGAAGCGCGCAAAATGCACTACGGCGAATCGGAAGCGCGCAGCATTCGCGGTAGCGCGTCCGCGCAAGAGGTCGCGGAACTGAGCGACGAAGGCATTGATGTGTTGCCGCTACCGCAGTTCCCCATCCTGCCGGACAAACTTCAGTAGGAAGCGCGACACGGTTGTACACACGCCTATTCGGCCCGCTGGCGACGGATTTCCTTGCGCTTCATCGCCACGTACTGGCTCAGTTCCATTTCATGCAATTGCGTTGCGTAGCGTTCGGTGCTCGCGTACCAGTCATGTATGCGCCGTTCCACTTGCGCAGACGCCGGCAAGGCATAGGCGCCCAGGAAGGCATCGATCGCAAGGTAGTAGCGCATGGTGTTGCGTTCGACCAGGCCGAGCATGTTGCGGATGTAAACCGGCCGCCCATCGGGCTGGCGATTGACGATGCTAAACCCGACCTTCGCGCGTCCTAACGTCGCAAGATACGCCCTCATTGCCAGGCCGGCCGCGAAGCCGTATCCGGAAGAGTACGACATGTGGATGAAGCTGCGTCTCGCCTCGACCGGCGTGGCCTGGAACTGGATGCGGTAGTTTTTCGTCCCGAACGGGCCTTCGTCGGCGTGTAGTTGGAGCTGAAAATAGTCAGGGGTGGTCGCGGTGAGGTGATATTCTATCTCCAGCTTATAGGCCTGCTCCGCGGGCTGGTCATACTTTTTTCCGACGGCCAGCAGCAGCCTGCTCGCGTCCGACGTGCGAGCAGTCTTGCAGCGCTTGATATTCAGGTGAAGAATCAATATGTCACACCAGTGGTCAACCGACTGCAGCGCCTGTTGCACGGTCGCGAACGGATAGTCCACCAGCGCAAAAATATCTCCACTTAGGTTGCCCTCGGTCTGTCCCGATTCGAGGAAGAGTGGGCGTTTGAATTGATTGTTCGCAAGACGGTCCTTAAGGTCGACGTAGCGCGCCCGCAGCGAACTGGCGTCCTGGGCGTGCACGGCGCCGGGGGCGGCGGTCAGCAACAGCACCAGTAGCCGGCAAAAGATTCGCGACGTAAGCAACCGTGTGTTGTCGATATATTTGTTCATTTGGGCTGAATCATGCAGAAGTACGGCAGGCATTTCAGGCCTATCAAGCAAATGTTGCGTTGACCTTGTTCACTCGCGCCATGGCTGGTTTAGAACTTGAAATAAATCAGCGCCTGCAGAAGTTCATTTCAATCGGTTAATCTCCCGCTGCGCCTCGATCAACGACGGCACCATCTTATCGCCGTAGCCGAGCGCGACGGCATGTTTCAGCGATTGCTGCAATGCCGCGGCGATCGGGCCGATGAGCTCAAGGCTATCGAGCATACGGTTGTAGTATGTTACGTCCTTCGAGGCGTTGGCGATGGCGAATTTCATGCGCGCGAAATCACCTTCCGCGGCGCCACCGGCAATCAGTTGAAATAGTCCCGAGTTCGCCGCGCCTTTGCTCACCAGTTCGACCAATTTTTTCGGATCGATGCCGACCTTGCCCATCGCGCTGAACATTTCCGCGATCAACACACCTTGGCCGATAGAGAAAAAATTGTTGATGAGCTTGATCTGATGGCCGCTAACCGGGCCGCCGATATGAAAAATATTCTCGCAAAACGCCTCGAGGATCGGCCGGATCGCTTTTAATACTTTTACTTCCGCGCCGACCAGCGTGTTCAAGCGGCCCTGTTCCGCTTCGATCGGCGTGCGCGTCAGCGGTGCGTCGACAAAGGTGACGCCGAGCTTTTTTAGATCGGCGAATATTTTCGTAGTGGAGGGTGGCTCGCTGGTGGAGCAATCGATGACCGTGAGCCCCTTGCGCGCGGCGGCGCGGATGCCGTCGGCGCGGTAGACCATGTCTTCCACTTGCGGCGTGCCCGTGACGCACAGGATGATCACGTCGGATCCATCGACCAACGCCTTCACCGTCTTCGCTTCCTTCGCGCCGCGTTTTTTTAAGTCTTCCACGGGCGCACGTTTTTTGTGACCCAACACCGTCAACGGAAAACCCTTCTCGACCAGATTTTTCGCCATGCCGTGGCCCATTAAACCGACACCGATAAAGCCGATACGTTGTTTCATCATTGCTCCTCCAAAAAATTAGTTTTTATTACATGCCTTGAGAGCGAGCACCAATGCGGCTCGCGGCAATGGCATTGCCAGGAGCCAATGGCCCGAGGCCACCCCGTATATATGCGGCTCCTGGCTCGGCGCCATTACCAAGTATAACGTACGGTGTAACGCACCACGCCCTCCGCACCCTTAGCCAGTTTCACCGGAAAATACACCGTGTGCGCATCTTGCTTGTCGTAGGCCATATTGTTTTTGCTGATTTTCCAATTGCTCCAGCGATACAAGCTTTCCTTGGCGATCACCGTGACCGGCTCTTCTTTCTGATTGCGAATCTTGATTTCGATGTCTTCTTCCATCCATTTGGCGCTTGTGTCGACACGAAAATCCACTTGCCGACGTTCGCCAACCACGTCGAAGGCGCTACCGAGTTTGAGCAATACTTTTTCGTTCTTCGCGGTGTGGTCGATGCGATCTTCACCGATGAACTCCAAGCTGTTGTCCGCCGCATCGAGTTTGCTGACCCGAACGCGGCCGGCGGGGAGGGGCATGCCCATCTTGTTTTCTTTAGTGTTCTTGAAGGAAATGAAGACGTCGACTTTCTTGTTTGACTCGACACCGAAGTTGCGTTCCACCATCGGATTGCCGTAGTTATAGTACGGCGCCGCTTGGCCGGCGTATAACAACGTTTTCTCGCACGGCACGCCACGGGCCGCGGGGAATAGCTCGATCTGCTTGGTGGAATTATCCGGCAGCGTAGTGGGGTAACCCAGCGTGTAAAGGTGATATTCGAAGAATGATTTTTCGTCGAACGCCGGCCCGGCGTCCGCCATGCTGATCTCAGCCGCGCGCCCTTTCATCAACATGCGTGGCGATGGCGCGGGTTGCGCGCGCTGCACATCGCCGGCGATGAGTTTCAGTTTCGCGTCCGGGTAGCTGCCGCCCGATTGATTGAGAATGCTGACCCAGGCGCCGGCGTCGAGTTTGCAGGCATTCGCGTCCTTGCCCTCGGAATAGGTAAAGTTGTAATCCGCCCACCAGGTGATGCCGGTGGTTTGGTAGGCGACTCGCGTGCGGTGTACGCCGGGTTTGCCGGTGGCAACATCCCACACCAAGGTCGGCTTAGTGATTAGTCCACCGGGCAACGCGCCTAGCTTGATGCCGGAATAGCCGTTGACGATGCGTACGCTGCCGTCCTCTTTGCGCAGAATCAAGTTTCCCGCCGTACTGGTGAGTACGCCGTCGATGATTTCGGTCTTGTCGCCGCGTTGCTGTTCGACGCTGATTTCGTTGTCGATATATTTTTGCAACAGCTTCTCGGTGCTGACCAGATCGAACTGGTAATTCTGTTCGATGACCCGCGTCCCTTCAGGATCCGTCAGCGAGGTAAAAGTCACGGTGGTGGGATCGATTAGCGCCGCGACATCGGTAAAGCGAATGAGGGTGCGGCCTTTATCGAGATTGACGTTACGTTCCTGGCGGATCAGTGCGTAGCCCGGCACGCCTTGGCCCGTGCCGCCGTCGCGGTAGGTTTCGGGTGCGATCGCGCCTGCCTGCGCCGAGCTGTAGATGGTCAGCGCGGTGCTGCCATTTTCCTGCGCTAGCAGTCCCGTGGGAATAAGTATGAACAGGCTTGGAAAAAGGGCAGCCAAACTATTTTTCTTCATCGCAACGATTCCTTTTGAAAGTGTAGGTCGGACACCTGTATTAACGGCTGGTGCGTGAATTAGGGTCAAAGAGGATTGCATTGCTGGGTCGAACAGTTCGATAATAAGAGTGTACGCGATTTGGTGATTTCTCACTTTAGGATTGGCTTAAACAGAAAAGGTGGACACTATGGATCGAACCCATCCATCGCGCTGGGTAAATACCCGCGAAGCAAGTACGTTGCTACAGAGCTTCATGCCGCACAAAACGGCTCAGGCATGGCTCGACAATGATCGTAAAATCGATCCCGTCATACCCTTTTCCTATTCCAACGGTGAAGTGCGTTATCGATCGACTGATCTGGAACAGTTCGTTTTGCGTTACTTGGCGCCGGGCGCCAAGGTCGATTTTTTCGAGCAACGCAAGCGCTCGGAGCGACGTCGAGCGATAGATCGGCGCCGGAATCCGGAAATTCGCCTATCGCCCGCCGCTGAGCGCCGCCATGGGCGCACCCCCGACCGGCGCGAAGAAATTACCATCGACCGCCGGTCGGCGGCGACTCAGCGCTAGAAAACGCCCCATGGACAGGCGACAAATACTGGGGTGGGCGGCAGGTACCGCCGTGAGCCTGCTGACGCCGATGGCCGTTGCCGCTCAAGCGACGACACCGAGCCAGCACCGTGGACCATTCTATCCGCGCCGGTTTCCGCTGGACAAGGATTTCGATTTGACCGTCGTGGCGGGGCAAGGCGGCACGGCGTTCGGTGAAGTCGTTACTGTTTTTGGACGCGTCACCGATGTCGATGGGCAAAGCCTGAGCGGCGTCACGATTGAGATTTGGCAGGTCAACGGCCATGGCCGTTATCACCACGAGGGCGATGACTCCGATAAACCGATCGATCCGAATTTTCAGGGCTACGGCGCAGTGTTATCCGACGCGGATGGGCGCTATGCTTTTCGCACTGTGAAACCCATCGCGTATCCCGGCCGCGCGCCGCATATTCACTTCGCATTGACGCCGAAAACCGGGCGGCCGCTAGTCACACAAATGTACGTTGCAGGGGCGCGCGAAAACGCGGACGATTTTTTGCTCAATGGCATACGCGACAAAGCACAGCGCGAACGCTTAATCGTCGCGCTGGAAAAATCCGGCGCTGAGTTACGCGGGAACTTCGATATCGTTTTGCCCAAACTGGGCTAATCGTCCTAACTCTTTCGCGAGCGATTCGAATGGGATTGGCTCGATTCGGGTTAACATGTCTAACAATAACAGACCCCTCGATATTCTCCTCTACGGTGTGTTGGTCTACGATCTACTCGAGACATTGCAACGAGACCTCACCGCGCCGACCGTGATCACACGACTGAAGGAAAATGTTGCGCCGGATGTTTTGGCGGCGCATATGTCGCGCGCCGATGTCGTCATTGCGCTTAAGTATTCGGGTATGCCACCGGCGAATCTGTGGACCAATAATGCGAAAAACATCGATGCCCTCGCCAGCGGGGCGGAACTCCAAAACATCGTGCGCCAACGGCTACGCTTACGGCGCTATGGAACCTTTGTCGGTTAGCGTGGCATTAGGATCGCTGTCGGCCACCACCCGATTGCGGCCTCGTGACTTCGCGTCATACAGCGCCTTATCGGCGCGGTTCAACGTGGCGGAAATTTCTTCGCGGGGCCGATACTGAGTCACGCCGATCGATATGGTGATGCGCAAAGCGGGGTCGGATTCCAACAGCCGCGCCTGTTCGATTTTTTGCCGTACCCGTTCCGCATCGCTGCACGCGCCGGCTAACGATGTTTCCGACAAAATCAACAAGAATTCCTCGCCGCCGAAGCGGCCGAAAAAGTCCGTGGTTCGCACGTTTGGCTGAATCGCCAAGGTCAATTGACGCAGCACTTCATCGCCGATTAAATGCCCTTTCGTGTCGTTGACGCGCTTGAAATAATCGATATCGATCATGCACAGGGCGAATGGTTCACCGCCGCGATCGCTGCGATTTTTTTCCTTGTCCAGCGCATTCATCAGATGGCGGCGGTTGTAGGCCCCGGTTAGGTCATCGCGCACGGCAATGGCCTGACTTGATTCCAACTCGACAACGCTGCGATTTAACTGATGGCGCAAGCGGCTAATATAGGTTCCCATCATCGCGAACCAAGGCAGAACGACCAGGAGAACAATGCCATAAAGTATCGCGAGGTTATTGTCGCTGGAGCGCTCGGATGCCGTTATCAACGGCCACACCAGTGCAAGATAAGCCATGAGAACGATCACTGCAATTTGTAGAAACTCACGACCTTGCAGGCGAAATACGCCAAACACAAAGATCATCAGAATCACGATGACAAAGATTCCGCGTGCGGCGCCTGCGTTATGCATCACGTAGACCATGGTCAGGCTCGACGCCAGCATTTGCGGTGCGGTCAAGCTGGGATCGCTGAACTTGAGATTCAACTGGGTTCGAAATAGTAAATAAAAAAGCGCGGTGAAGAATAAGATCAATAATCCGGCGATGACCAAGATTTTGCTGTCGAGGAATCCAAGCCAACTACAAGCGAAGATCAGAAACAATACCAGTAGCGAAGTAAACGCCGCGATGTAGTAACGGCGCATTCGCACCGCTTGCTTAGTGTCTTCGGGTTGGGGATTTTTTGTGGACGGCATGGAGGACGAATTGACGGCTCGAAAAAGTGAAAAGAATTTCGCATGCTGAGGAATCATCGGTAGATAAAGCTGCCGCGAAATTTGAATCGCCCGCCCACCCAGGCGAAGTGAATATATCATAACTTCGCTAAGACCGAGGGCGGCGCGTTGGGTTTTGATCCGTCAACCCATTGCTCCGCAGTCGCGCCGTTAGTTTTCTTGCCGAATAACGCAGCGAGTCCTGAAATCGTTGCTTTCTTCCGTCACGCCATGGCAACGTTTTGGTAGAATACGGGCTCATTGCCTTTGCGTTTCGTTTCTCGAAGCACTGCCTCGGCCCGGGTGGTGAAATTGGTAGACACAACGGACTTAAAATCCGTCGGACTCTAAACGGTCCGTACCGGTTCGATTCCGGTTCCGGGCACCAAGACCTTTTCCAGCTAGTGTAGTATTTCGTCGGGTTTGCATCGTAAACGCATCGACGTCCCGGCGGGCGCCACGCCATCCCGATTGTCGTTCCCGCGAAGGTGGGAACCCAAATTGGGTAGACGTGGGCGAGCCGTTGCTGTGTTTCTGACGGGCCTTGCCTGAAACGCCGCGCCCTGCCGGGGTGGCCTAGCCCATCTTTGCCAAATTTTTGCCGTTTCCCCGATATTGCGCCGCGGTCGCGGTGGAAACCCGCGCGGTTGCTAGGGGTGGCCGATCAGATTGAAATGTAGTGCCATAATATTTTACGTATTCTGGTTTTCCGCTTGCCTTTTGCGGTAATCTTGGGCGATGTTTATTCGCCGCACCCATACCCGTAACCGCATCACCGGGGAAGCGTACTTCACCTATCGTCTGGTGGCAACGGCGCGCGTGGGCAAGGCGGTCAAACAACGCACGCTCCTCAACCTGGGGACTCACTTTGACTTGCCGCAAACCCAGTGGCCTGCCCTGGCTACCCGCATCGATCAACTGTTAGACGGTCAGGCTTCATTGCTGGCGCCCACGCTGTCCGAAACCGTAGAGAGCCTAGCACAGCGTTACGCGGCACAGCTCATTGCCCGGCAAGCGCAGCCGGATGCCAGCGCCGACCCGACGCACGCAGCTGAGCGCTTTCAGGAAGTCGACTTAAGCACGCTGGAGCAGATTCGGCCGCGTAGCGTGGGGGTAGAGCATGCCGCGCTCGCGACCGTCCGCCAACTCGGCTTCGAGCAAAAGCTGGCTGAACTGGGTTTTAACCCACCGCAGATTGCCGCCGCCTTGGGCAATGTGATTGGCCGCATGGCCGCACCCGCCAGCGAGTTGGCCACCCACGCCTGGTTGCAACACAGAACAGCGCTGGGGGAGTTGATCGGTTACGACTACCAGGGCATGGCTCTGCAACGGCTGTATCGCAGTGCCGACAGGCTGCTCAAACACCGCGATGCCTTGGAGTCCCATCTATTCGGCGCCGCGCAAGCTTGGTTCAGTTTCGCCGAGACCATCACCCTGTATGACCTCACCAACACGTACTTCGAGGGGGTGGCCGCAGGAATTGACCCAGCCAAACGCGGCCGATCCAAAGAAAAGCGCAACGACTGTCCCTTGGTGACCTTGGGCTTGGTGCTCGATGTCAGTGGCTTTCCCAAGCGCAGCCGGATGTTTGCAGGCAATGTCAGTGAAGCCACCACGCTTCAGAAAATGCTCGCGGATCTGGGCGCACTGCCTGGCGCCACGGTCGTGATGGACGCCGGGATTGCCACCGAGGCGAACCTGGTTTGGTTAAAGCTTCACGGCCACCATTATGTGGTCGTAAGCCGTAAGCAGGTCCGGCAGTTCGATCCCGATCAGGCAATCGAGGTGCAAACCGCGGGGCAACAGGCGATCCAGGTGCAACGGGTGCCAGACCCGGGCAGCGGTGAAGTTCTGTTGTACTGCTATTCACCGGCACGGGCAGACAAAGACCGGGCGATTGACACGAAAAAGGCCGAGCGCTTTGAAGCGGCGCTGCAAAAACTCGTTGTGGGTTTAGCCAAACCACGCGGCGCCAAGGACCCGGACAAGCTGCGCGAGAGAATCGGTCGCGCCCGAGAAAAATACGCCCGCGCCGCTCAACATTATGCGATCGACATGACGCGGGACGAATCCGGCAAGACAGTCACTGCAATCAGTTGGAGCAAGACGCCCAAGCCTGGCTCCGCCCTCACCCATCCTGGCGTCTATTGCTTACGCACCACGCTGACGGAGCCGACCAGTGCCGAGCTGTGGCGGATTTATTCCATGCTCACCCACCTGGAAGCGGTGTTCCGCTCGCTCAAGACCGACTTGGGGCTGCGCCCGGTCCACCATCAAATCGAGCGCCGCGTCGAAGGCCATTTGTTTGTCAGTGTCCTGGCTTACTACTTCGTCCACACGCTGCGCCTGCAACTCAAGGCCCACGGCATCAACGACAGTTGGAGCACGCTGCGTCAGACGCTGGCCACTCAGCGCCGGGTCACCGTCACCATGCAGCGTCGCGATGGGCGCGTCGTGCATGTGCGCAAGGCCACGCGCCCCAAGCCGCGGCATCAAACGCTGGCCACCCTCCTCAAGCTCGACCCCAATCCCGGAAGCGTCCATCGCGTGCTCGTCTGAGCCTGCCCCTCAGCCAGGCTCGACAACCCGCAGGCAACTACAAAATCGTAGTGCCATACGCGCCGGAATGTCGCGCTAAGTTGTTGATTTCATTGAGGGTTGTCGGGTACGTGACTAACTGGGTTAGCGCGAAGAACCTGGACGTGTGCAGAAGTCGCGAAGCGCTACGCTGACAGTATTTCCACAACGACGCAGCCCTCTACAATCCCGTGGTTTAGTACATGGACCGCTCTCAACCGACAACAGTTGCTCAACCAATGTGGCAGAGGTTTTGGAGATGATTGGCATCCTCGCCCATGACCCGCGGCTTCAGATGGCCCCTTCGTCGTCACGGATG
>JANNMV010000004.1:0-2043 GCA_031398205.1 Pseudomonadota bacterium
ATCTCGCCGGGGCTAAGCTACGCGCTTGCGGGCGGGTTTCAGATTTATGGTTATGTTCAAGTGCCGTTGTATCAAAACGTCAACGGTATTCAGCTTACGCAGAGTACGAGCTATGTGGCAGGCGTGAATTATCGTTTTTGAGGGGTATTGCCAAGAGCCGCATGGATGCTGGCGTCCAGGCCATTCCACGCCACGGCGAAGTATTCATGCGGCTTCTGGCGTAGTGCTTTAGCTTTCGGCTAACACCGTGGATGTGGCGTAGACCTTATCGCCGATTGAGACTTTGACAAAGGCATCAAGCGGCAAATACAGATCGACGCGCGAACCGAAGCGGATGAAACCATAGCGCTGACCGCGCGTGAGTTGATCGCCTTTACCGACATAACAGAGTATGCGCCGTGCCACCAGGCCGGCGATTTGAACGCAGGTGACATCCATGCCGGCGGTTGTTTTGATCAACAGGGCGTTGCGTTCGTTTTCTTCCGATGCTTTGTCGAGATCGGCATTAAAAAATTTGCCGGGGTGGTACCAAACATTTTGGATCACGCCATCCACCGGACTGCGATTGGAGTGGACATTGAACACATTCATGAACACGCTGATTTTGAGCGCATCGCGATGCAAAAACGGATCATGGGCCTTGCCGACGAAAACAACGCGGCCGTCAGCCGGTGAGACGATGGCATGGGGGTCGCTCGGCAATTGCCGCGGCGGATCGCGAAAAAATTGCGTAACGAAAATCGCGATCAGCCAAAACGGCAAGGCAAGCCAAAAGCCGAAGCCAATATTCGCAACGAGCGCAATGAAAAAACCAAACGCGACGAAAGGCCAGCCTTCGCGAGCGATGATGGGGTGGGGATAGGGCATGAGTAAAGGATGAAGGATGAGGGATGAAGGAGGAAGAAACGAGAGTTAGATTTTACCCCTCACTCCTCACCCTTCACCCTTCATGTATTTTCAGTTCTTGGTTTGATCAACCAACTTATTGTGCTTAATCCACGGCATCATTTCGCGCAGTTTCGCGCCGACGATTTCAATGGAATGGGCTTTATTCAGATTACGATTGGAGAGCAGTGACGGGGCGCCGGCGCGGTTTTCCAGAATAAAATTCTTGGCGTATTCGCCGGTCTGAATATCGCGCAGCGCTTGGCGCATGGCTGCGCGGCTTTCGGCGTTGATGACCTTCGGGCCGGTGACATACTCGCCGTATTCCGCGTTGTTGGAAATCGAGTAGTTCATGTTGGCGATGCCGCCTTCGTATATCAAGTCCACGATGAGCTTGAGTTCGTGCAAACATTCGAAGTACGCCATCTCCGGTGCGTAGCCCGCTTCCACCAGGGTTTCGTAACCGGCTTTGATGAGCTCGACACAACCGCCGCAGAGCACGGCTTGTTCGCCGAACAGATCCGTTTCGGTTTCTTCTTTAAAGCTGGTCTCGATCACGCCAGCGCGGGCGCCACCGATCGCCGCGGCATAGGACAAAGCCATGTCGCGCGCTTTCTTAGTAACGTTCTGAGGAATGGCGATTAAGCACGGCGTGCCACCACCTTGGGTGTAGGTCGAGCGAACCGTGTGCCCCGGGGCTTTCGGGGCGATCATGACGACATCAATGTCGGCGCGCGGAATGACTTGGCCGTAGTGAATGTTGAAGCCGTGGGCGAAGGCGAGCGATGCGCCTTTCTTGATGTTGGGCTCAATATTTTCTTTGTACACCGCACCGATGTTTTCGTCGGGCAACAGAACCATGACGAAGTCGGCGCCTTTGACTGCATCGTCAACCTCTGCAACTTTGAGACCGGCTTTCTTTGCTTTGTCCCAGCTCGCGCCACCTTTGCGTAAACCGACGGTCACTTTCACGCCGGATTCGTGCAGATTCAGTGCATGAGCGTGGCCTTGGGAGCCGTAACCGATGATCGAAACTTTTTTGCCTTTGATCAGCGATAGATCGGCGTCTTTGTCGTAATAAACTTTCATTTGTGTCCTTCAATAGAGTGAAAAGTGAAAAGTGAAGGGTGAAGGGTGAAAAGTTAAGGCGAGGCCCTA
>JANNMV010000036.1:0-14775 GCA_031398205.1 Pseudomonadota bacterium
CCACCCATGGCCGCATCACTGTCGATGATGTGAACTTCAATCAGCGGCGTTTCCGCCAGTCGCACCATGTCGTAGCTTGGAAAATTGCCCTGCTCAACTCTACCGTCTTTGATCGTGATCTCGCCGAATAAAGCCGCCGACAGCCCGAAAATAATACCGCTTTCCATCTGCGCGACGATGGTGTCGGGGTTGACTGTTGGGCCGCAGTCGATGACGCACACGACGCGTTTGACCTGGATCTCGCCGCCAGCGGAAACGGCAACTTCCGCGACCTGCGCGACGATAGAATGGAACGATTCATGCAACGCGATGCCGCGCCCCGCGCCTTTTTCCATGGGCGTTCCCCAACCGGCTTTTTCGGCGACGGTTTCCAATACTTTGCGATGACGCGGATGTTTTTCTAACAAACCGCGGCGAAACTCGTACGGATCTTTGCCCGCGGCAAAGGCGAGTTCGTCGACGAAACTCTCTTTGAAAAAACCGTTGTAGGAATGGCCAACGCTGCGCCAGAAGCCGACCGGAATCGGCGTACGCGATAACACATGCTCGACTTTAAGATTAGCGATTTCATACTGCACGTCCGCCGCGCCCTCGGCGTTGGTCTTGTCCTGCATCATATCGGACGCCGCCCACGGCACGATGCGCTCCATGAACGACAGCGTCACCGACGGGCCGACGATGCGATTCCACCACGCGGTCGGTTTGCCTTCGCCATCCAACGCCGCGCGAAACTTCGCCATCGCTGCCGGCCTGTACATGTCGTGTTGCGTATCTTCTTCACGCGACCACACCACTTTGACCGCCGCGCCATTGAGCTGTTTCGCGATCATCACCGCCTGCACAACGGCATCGGTCTCGGCGCGGCGGCCGAATCCGCCACCCAAATACGGTGTATGCACGATGACTTTTTCGGTCTCGACGCCGGCGGTTTTTCCGGCGATCCACTGCACCAAGGACGGCGCCTGGTTCGATATCCACACCTCGCAGCCACCATTCGCCACGCGCGCCGTGCAGTTGATCGGCTCCAGGGCGGCGTGGGCAAGAAATGGCACTTGATATTCCGCTTCGATCACCTTCGCCGCGCGGCCAAGTTCCGCCACGGCGTCGCCGTCGTTGCGATAGCTCCCGGCTTTGTCCGACATCATGTCGCGCTTGAATTGCTCGGCAATTCCGGCGGAATCGAGTTGGCTATTGGCGCCCTCCTCCCACACCACCGTTAGTGCCGCCAACGCAGTCTTCGCGCGCCAATAGCTATCCGCCACCACCGCTACCGCATTCGGCAACGAAACCACTTGTTTCACGCCGGGCATGGACTTGATTTTTGCGTCGTCGAAACTTTTCAACGTGCCGCCGAATACGGGACACTGGGCGATAGCGGCGTAGACCATATTGGGCAGTCGCACATCCAGACCGAACACCGCTTCACCGGTCACCTTTGCGGGAATATCCAGACGCGGTTGCGATTTTCCGATCAAGACGTAATTTTTTCGCCCCTTGAGTTTCGGTTCCGTCGGCGGCGGGAGTTGCGCGGCATCGGCGGCGAGTTCGCCGTAGCTCGCCTGCTTGCTTGATGCCGTATGGGACACGACACCACTGCTCGTGGTGCATTCGCTCGCCGACACCTGCCATTGTTTCGCCGCGGCAGCGATCAACATTTCGCGTGCCGACGCGCCGGCGATACGCATACTTTCCCAACCATCGCGTACGCTCGTGCTACCACCGGTGGCTTGCACGCCCAAGGTGTCCCCCAGGCTGTAGCCGACGCGACGCGCTACACTTGCCGCGTAACTCTTGTCTTCGGCGTCGAACGGCAGGCCATCCGTGAGCAGCGTAATGTTGGCGTACATCTTATCGATGGGCGCCTGCTCGACTTTAACTTTGCTCCAATCGGCGTCCAATTCCTCGGCGACCAACATGGCCAGCGCAGTATAAATGCCCTGGCCCATTTCCTGGCGCGGCGCCATGACCGTAACTACGTTATCCGGCGTAATCTTGAACCAACCATTGAGCGCGAGCTCTTTATCGTTGAGTTTGAAAGAAGTCGGTTTCGCGAGGCGATCGCGTTTGTTCAAGAACCGATAGCCAAAATAGGCAGCGCCGCCGAGCATCACGCCGGAGATCAAAAAACGACGTCGCGATGTTTTCATCATGCCGCCTTATTCTCGGTTGCGAGCGAACGGATGGCCTTGCGAATGCGTGGGTAAGTGCCACAGCGACAGATGTTGGTAATCGACTCGTTGATCTGTTCATCACTTGGATTAGGCTGATGTTGCAACAAACCGGAAACCGCCATGATCATGCCCGATTGGCAATAGCCACACTGCGGCACCTGATGCTCGATCCACGCCTGCTGAACACGATGTAACTGCGCTTCGCCCAAGCCCTCGATAGTGACAATTTCATTGTCGGCAACCGCGCTAACGGAAGTGATGCAAGAACGCATCGGCACGCCGCCCAGATGCACCGTGCAGGCGCCGCAGGCGGCGACACCACAACCAAATTTTGTTCCGGTCAGGCCTATCGTGTCGCGCAGGACCCACAGCAATGGCGTCTCCGGCTCGACATCCACTTGTTGAACTTTTCCGTTCACTTTTAGCGAAATCATGATGCCTCCGATCAAATCATTTGTTGATGCGTTTGAACTTATAAACCAATTCGAGAAATGTTATTTCGGTTGGGTAATGCCGGTGACGCGCCTTACCCTCATGACCCTGGGCCAGTGGCTAGCCTAAGGCTATGAGGGTAGCCCGACGCTTCGCTGATTTGACTAGTTTAAACGTATGAACGAACACTAATCCAACATTTACCCGCTTGCGACGGCTGCGGCAGTCAACGCACCGTCATGATGCATCGATCCAACTCGCGGCACTATTTTGTTGCGGGAATTTTCCGGCGTAAACGAATTACTCTATATTTTCCTCAACTTAGCCGGGGTCGGGGATGGCACAGGCTTTGCTCAAATGAGCTATCAATCGAAATCGACCGGCGACAATGAATTACTCTTCGCTCCTCAAGTCATTAGCCAGCGCCACGGATCAGTCGCACGATCTGGATGAATCCACTTCCCATACGCTTTACTCGGCGATATTCGACGCCGGTTTACCGGAACTGGAAATGGGTGCGTTCATCGCCTACTCCCATGCACGACCGACCTCGGCGCAGGAATTGATGGGACTGCAACGGGCCTTAGCGCCGCGCGTCACCCAGTTGCGGCTGCCGCAACGGGACGTGCGCCCGATTCTCATCCCAACTTATTGCGGCACCGTGATCCATCCCAACCTGACGGCGCTGCTTGCGCTACTGCTACAGCGTTACGAAATACCGGTGTTACTACACGGCACGCTCGAGGGGCACGGCGGCATGGCAACGGCGTATGTGTTGCGCGCGCTGAGTATTTTTCCCAGCGCATCGGCGCAACAGGCGCAATCGTGTTTAGATCGGGAACTGCTCGCCTTTGTGCCAACCGCGGTCTTGAGTCCCGGTCTGGCGCAGCTACTCGCGCTACGCGCGCGACTGGGATTATCAAACCACCATTACATCGCGCCTACGTTACTTGACCCATTCGCCGGACAAGGCCTACAGCTTGGCAACGTGGCGGACGATGCGCAGGCTGAAATCTTGCGCGAGTTGTTTCGAACAACCGGGCATAGCGCACTGGTATTTCGCGGCACGGAGGGCGAGCCCTTCGTCAATCCCACCCGGCGGCCGGCCCTCGATTTTGTATCCAACGGCAACCACGTCATGCTGTTCGAAGACGAGAACGACCGCGGTCGCACGCCGACACGCATGCCTTGCAATGTGAATTTACCCTCCACCACAGCTTGGATCAAGCAAGCGCTGAGCGGCGAAGTCGCGATCCCTCACCCGATTTTGAATCAACTCGCCTGCTGCCTGTTCGCTTCCGGCTACACCAAGGACATGAATCAAGCGAAAGCCATCGCCGCCATGTCCGCTGGGGGTTCGGTCGCCGCTTGATGATGCCGAAAACTTGACTCGGTGTCCGTATCCTTTACTATTGCGGCTCCCAACAATATGTAGTCGCCAGCGGAGACAGTAAATGAAAATGAATCGACTCGGAAACAGCGATCTGGTTGTTTCCCGAATTTGCCTGGGCACCATGACCTGGGGCCAGCAAAACACAGAAAAAGACGCGCACGAACAATTGGATTTTGCTACTGCCCAGGGCATCAACTTCATTGACACGGCCGAGATGTACGCCGTGCCGCCGACTGCGGAAAGTTATGGCAAGACCGAAGCCTATATCGGCCCGTGGTTAAAAAAACAGCCGCGCGATAAGCTCATTGTCGCGTCGAAAGTTGCCGGCCCGCGGCCTGACTTTACCTACTTGCGCGGCGGCTCCAAGGTTGACAAAGAACAAATCGACGTTGCGCTGCACGATAGCTTAAAGCGCCTGCAAACGGATTATCTCGATCTCTATCAAATCCATTGGCCCGACCGCAACACGCCGATCTTCGGCGCCTACCAATACGATCCAAAACGCGAGCGCGAAGCGACGCCGATTCGCGAACAACTCGACGCACTTGCCGTACATGTGAAGTCGGGGAAAATTCGCTACGTTGGCCTGTCGAACGAAACGCCATGGGGCGTGTGTCAGTTCACGCGCATGGCCGAACAACACAATCTACCGCGCGTGGTGTCGATTCAAAACGCCTACAGCTTAATGAATCGCACCTATGAGTACGGCCTGGCCGAAGCCTGCCACCGCGAAAACATCGGTCTGCTTGCCTACAGTCCTCTTGCCTTCGGCCATCTCAGTGGAAAATATCTGACACCGGATGGCCGTGGCCGCTGCAACATTTACGCGGGCTTTGGTCAACGTTACGAAAAAGTAAGCGCCAAACCCGCTTCCCAAGCCTATGTCGAACTCGCCAAGAAATACGGCATGAGTGGCGCGACCATGGCCCTCGCATTCGTCAATCAACGTTGGTTTATGGCAAGCAACATTATCGGCGCAACGACCATGGAGCAACTGAAGGAAAATATTCAGAGCGAGTACGTCACGCTATCGGACGAATGTTTGAAAGAGATCGAAGCGATTCACTTGCGTTATACCAATCCGGCGCCGTAGCATTGCCAGGGGCCAATTGCAGCCTGCCTCGCAGCCTATACCGCGTTGCGTCCCAGAACCCATGCGGGTACTGGCATGGCAATCAATTCAGTACGCGAGGCTCGACTTCGCCCTCCGCCGCTGCCGCGCCGCCGGGAAAATCCAGCATCAAGTTCCATTCCGCTTCGCGACATGCTTTCTGCAACATCCGGCACCAGCCGTGCAGCAATGTATCGTTCAAGCGCAAATCCACACCACGCCCCTCGACCGGATGCAGCGCCAGCAAATAAAGCGCATTAGGTAAAACACTCATCGTGAGTTTTGCGGCAACAAAGGGCGATTCACCGAGTGGCAACTGCATCGCTTGGGTTCGATAGGGCTGCGAAAAATCGGCTTGGCCAACCGCTGCCTCGTGCTGCATGCCCAGCACCATGCGGCGCGCATCGGTGTTTGCAGCGGGGATTTCTTGCGCCACTTTGTTGCTGAGCAACTGCACCAGATTGGGCCACAACTGCTTGACCAAACGCCGTGTCAGCCAAATGCGAACCTCGTCGGCGTCGGAACCGCTGACGCGAAACAACATCCGATCTTGCTCGGGATGAAAGGTAATCTGTAACTGGGAAATATTCAAAGGGTGATTCAGTTCAGCGCAATAAGCACCGATGGTAATACGAATCACGGGTCACACAAAACCGCGGACGATCACGCCAACACGCAATAGCCACGCGGCTGTCAGGCAATGCACGGCTGCAAGGCAGTATCCATGGGGCGCTCGGGGCAGAGCCTTGATGGCGCGGGCGTTGGTTGCCCTCTATTCAAACGTCTCCGTACCAAGCAACGCCGCCGCAACCTCAACCGGCATATCCAACAACATCTGCGCATAGCATTTGCCAAGTGGATCGGATTGCAGCGACGCCATTCCGCCCCCGCCGAGGGCGCGATGCAAGACAAAATTCAGTGCCATGATGCCGGGCAATTCGTAGCGCTCGACCGGCCCTTTCACTAAGTGTCCCATGTACGCGGCGACTCTTTCCGCCGTAAGATTTTCTTGCAGCCATGGCCAAATTTGCGGGCTGCGTGCGATCACGCCGATGTTGCTGTCGTCGCCTTTGTCGCCGCTGCGCCCGTGTGCAATGCACGCCAGCGTAACCACGGTCTTATCGCGCTGGTCCGGAGACAATGGGTTGATCGGCGCCGCGGTGTAGGTGCTGGGACGCCATTCGGCGCCTACCGCCACGGCTTGCGATAGCACTGCCGAACTGCCGTCCAACTCAACCGATACCGGCACACGCCGCTTATCGAGCAGGAACGAAAACAGTCGCACGACGGGCTTGACGTCAGCGCGGCCACCCCCTAGCGCGCCGCTGGTGCCGGGGCTCATGGACGTGCCCGGGGAACTCGCTTCGCGGCGCATGATCTCCAATGCATTTTTGTCGGCATGCCGAACGGCGATGCGCAGGACGACTTCGCGCGCATCGCCGCGTCGACTGTGCGGGCCGTACAGCGACTCGGCGCCTATAACTTCTACAAGCGCATCGGCGTAGTCGGCAAAACCGCGCTCGGCCATCATGCGTCGTGTTCGCTTGAGTAAGGCGGCGGCGGTTTTTTGTGCTTTGCCGACGGCCTCGATGCCACGAATTGCGAGGCCAACTTCCAGTTGATAACCGTCCGAAAACGTCGCACTTACTTTGTAGCTTGCGGTCGGTTCGCGCCCCACCGCGCCGGTCACCCAAACGCGCTGCTCACCGACATTTTGCAGTTGTACGGCGCGAAAATCGCAAATCACATCAGGCAAAACATACTCGGCGGGATCACCGATTTCGTAAAGAATTTGCTCGGCAACGGTTGCGCTCGAAACGAGACCACCGGTGTCGGGCGCCTTGGTCACGACAAAGCTTCCGTCATCCGCGCATTCCACAATCGGATAACCGATGTTGTCCCAATCCGGCACCGCCTCCCAATCGGTGAACAAGCCTCCGCTACCTTGCGCACCGCATTCCACAATGTGACCGGCGAGACTCGCCTGGGCGAGTTTATCCCAGTCGCGCCAGTCCCAACCAAACTCATGCATCAACGCGCCAACCATCAGCGCGCTATCGACGCCACGTCCGGTCAAAACGATTTGCGCGCCACGGCTCAGCGCGTGCGCGACGGCACGCGCACCGAGGTAAGCGTTCATGCTGTGGATTTTTTCCGGAAGCGTGCGATCCGAGAACATCTCACGTGTATTCTCGTTGCGCAACTGCGGCAACAAGCCCATGACATCGTCGCCACCGACAATGGCAACCTTGAGGTCGATACCTTGTGCCTGCGCAATCACCCGCAGCGCATCCCGGCACGCGCCAGGATTCAGCCCGCCGGCATTCGACAGCACCTTCACGCCACGCTCCGCAATCACACGCAGATTCTGCGCCACCGTGACGCTGACGAAATCGGTGGCGTAACCCATCGCTGGATCCTTAGTGCGCGCGCGCCAGGATCGCCAGGGTCGTCTCGGCGAGGTAGTCGTAAACCAGGTAGTCCAGCGGCGCCGCTAATAACTGCGGTGTGGCGATGGCCGAATCGCCCCAAAACCCCGATGCGCCGCCGACTCGAATTACCGTTTGCATAACACTCCTTATTATTTAACACGATGCCCGGAAAAGCGCGTGGCCAGAAGGCCCTTGGCGCACCCGGCATGTTGCCTGTGGATTCGCACTGGAATTAGCTTTCAGGGCAGCAGATTGTAAAATCAGCGCGCGCGGTAGGCGTTTAAGTTTACGCAAACCTTAGTCTGTATGCCATAGGCGGCGATGCGGCGTTAAATCGATACGAATGTCGCATATTGGACAATTCGTCAAGCTGTCCTTGAAATTGCACCGGGCGGCCCTATATTTAAAGCATGGGTCTTGTCACGCGAGTAGGTTGGTTTAACGTTGGTTGAAGGAGTGACGATGATGAACTTGGTTTATAACAGTGAGCACTTTTCGGTGGTCGAATACCCGACGCACGGCGGTTTCGAGCTAATCGACAAGCACGGCAAAACGACCGCTTTCTTCGTCGGTGACACGGCAGTAAGATTTCGCGCGTCAATGGAAACCGTCTTCTCCAATAGCCCAACGACAGAATCGATTGACGAGTTTCTTGACGATTACGAAGCGCCGTCGGAACAGCAACTAACATTTCATTGATTTGGACGTCGAGCTGTCCGCGCGATAAGCCCTACCGTGTTGGCTCGCGCCACGACTGAATTAGGTTTTTTCCGCTCACCCACAAGTATACCGGCTGTCATAACCAGCATAAAACGCTTCTCGATTGCCTCCCATCACTGTCGCGGCGTGCTAACGGCAATAGTGCGATAGCCCTCAAGCTGCCCTCGGCGCGTTCCCGTTTATTGTTCACTTATATTGTGTTAGCCTCGGAATTTTAGAGCGAGTTCGGTTGACCATGCCCGGTTTGCATCTGCGCAATGCACGCGACTTCTCCACAATTTGGATCGGTCGTTGGGTGTTCATGTTGCTGTTGCTCGCGCAATTTCCATTAGCTAACGCCAATAGCCCCAGCGCTGATCGTCCGGTGGCGGACGCGGCGCGGAATCTATCGCTTTATTCGAATGCTGCACTAGTCCTCGATGAAAATTCCGGCGCGGTTCTGTATGGCAAGAACATGGACACGGTTCACCCCATCGCTTCGCTTACCAAGTTGATGACGGCGATTGTCATACTCGACAGCGGCCTTCCCCTAGACGCCACCATCCGTGTCGAGAATGACGATATCGATATGGAGCGCGGGTCGCGCTCAAAAATGCGCATTGGCGAAGTATTAGCGCGGCGCGATATGCTGCGGCTGGCGCTTATGTCTTCGGAAAACCGTGCGGCAACGGCGTTAGCCCGAACCTTTCCCGGCGGCCGCGATGCGTTCGTCGCGACGATGAATCGGCGCGCCGGGAAAATCGGTATGACGGCAACTTGGTTCGTCGATAGCAGCGGGTTGTCAAGCAAAAATGTATCGACCGCGCGCGACTTGACCAAGCTGGTCGCCACCGCCGCCCGTTATGAATTGATTCGCGATTACTCCACGACACCGCAGGTGTCACTGAAGCGCTTGGATAGCGGCACACAAGTTAACTACATCAATACCAATTTGCTATTGCGGCGCGATAACGGTTGGGACATCAACATTTCCAAGACCGGCTATTTGAACGAGGCGGGTTATTGCTTGGTGCTGCAGGCGGTGATCGACAGTCGCGTCGTGAATATCGTCTTGCTCGATTCCTATGGGCGCTATTCGCGCGTGGGCGACGCTAACCGCATTAAGAAATGGATCGAGGAACGCGTGCGTCCGAGCATGGGAAAATTATGAACGCACCATCCGCCGCCAACTATCGCTTCCATGATCTCGCACCCAATGTGACGTCGTTCTTGGACGACGTACTCGAGGGTTTTAGCCACGCACAAAAACGCTTGTCGGCAAAATACTTTTACGATGAGCGTGGCTCCGAGCTGTTCGAGGCGATCTGCGACCTGCCCGAGTATTACCCGACTCGCACCGAGCTTGGCATCATGCGTCAATATGCGCACAGTATGGCAACACGCGTCGGGCCAAAGGCATTGTTGATCGAATACGGCAGTGGCAGCAGTACTAAAACGCCGATCCTTATCGATGCCATGCAACCGGCGGGTTACGTGCCCATCGATATTTCTCGCGATCACCTGATGCAGTCGGCATTGGCGCTCGCGCAGGCGCATCCGGAATTGCCGGTGCGTGCCGTATGCGCCGACTACACGCGCCAGCTTGTGCTACCGAATTTCGACGATATCGATCTACAGCGTAAACTCGTGTACTTCCCCGGCTCGACCATCGGCAACTTCGACCGCAACGAAACCGACCGATTTCTGCGGCAAATTGCGCAAGTCGTGGGGGCCAAAGGGGGCGCGTTGATCGGCGTCGATCTAAAAAAAGACCCGGCCGCACTGCACGCGGCGTATAACGACGCAGCGGGCGTCACCGCCGCGTTCAATATGAATGTCCTGGCGCGCATCAATCGGGAGTTGGGCGGCGATTTTGACCTGAACGGCTTTCGTCATCACGCGTTTTACGATGAGTATCTCGGTCGCATCGAAATGCATTTGCTGAGCCTGCGCACGCAGGCGGTCACGATCGCAACCAAGCGTTTCGCTTTCCGCGAAGGCGAAACAATTCATACCGAGATTTCTTGCAAATACAGTATTGAGGAATTTCAAGCCATCGCGCGCCACGCAGGGCTGGCGGCCAGGGACGTGTGGATCGATCCAGCGCGCCTATTCAGTGTTCATCATTTGACGGTGCCGTTGGTCGGCGAATAACCAATCTGGCGCGAAATCGTATCGGCGACCTCTTTGACTCGATCCGCCCAACTCCAGCGCATGCGATCTGATGGGGCGAGCACCGAAATTCCGGCAACGAGGCGATTCTCGTCGTCGCGAATTCCCGCGCCGATACAGCCTACGCCCGCTTCTTCTTCTTGATCCTCAAAAGCGTAGCCGCGGCGCGTGACCTCGCGCAATTCGTCTTGCAATGCCGTCAGCGTTTCGATGGAGCGTGCCGTCAGTGCATGCAATCGGGTGCGCTCGACGTATTTTACCCACGCAACCTCGCCGTCATCGGCAAGGAACAACTTGCCCGTTGCCGTAACGTGCAATAAGGCACGTGCGCCGTAGGCATGAACCACGCGCATCAGCGATTGACTTCCCACAGCCCGCTCGACGAAGATCACCTCATCGCGATGACGTATGCTGAGGGTGACGGATTCGCCGGTTTCGTTCTGCAATTCCTGCATGTAAGGCAAGGCGTGCTCGCGCACCGAGACACGCTGCTTAAACAGATTGCCGAGTTCGAGCAGACGAATACCGAGCTTATAACTGCCGGCATCGACGCGCTCAACCATGCGCTGATCGCACATCACACCGAGGATGCGGTGGGCAGTCGAAGGATGCAGGCCCGTGGTGAGGCTCAGATCTTTCAAGTGAACGGCGCCGGAAGATGCGGCGAGCGCATCGAGTAAATGCGTCATACGGACGATGACCTTGATCGTGCTCTTGGTCTCTTTTTCTTCCCCCGGTTCCTCGGGTTCCAAAATTTTTGGGGCTCGAGCCATCGTAAAGCCTCGCGTTATTGTCTGTTAGTCAGATTAACCTAAAAGTGTACCGCATTTGACAAAAACGCGGGGGGAATTCCTCGTATCTAAAACAGAATGTGGCAGCGCTTATGCTATCATTGCGTTCCTTTGAAAGTCTGGGAATTCGCTCTCGTGCGCGTCGGTTTTTTCGTCACCTGTCTTGTCGATCTGGTTCGGCCGCGTATTGGTTTCGCGGCGATAAAGTTATTGCAATCGGCCGGTTGTGAGGTCGTTGTACCCGCGACGCAGACCTGTTGCGGTCAACCCGGCTACAACTCCGGCGACGTAAAATCGGGCCGCGAATTGGCGCTCAAAGTCCTCGACGAATTCCAAGGCTGCGACTATATCGTCGCGCCGTCCGGGTCCTGCGGCGGCATGATCCGCACCCACTACCCGGTCATTTTCCGCGATGAACCGGAAACCCTGAAGCGCTTGATGGTGTTGACCGAAAAGACCTACGAGCTAACCGATTTTTTGGTTAACGTTGTAAAGTTAAACACGTTACAGACCGATTTTTCCGGCTCGATCACTTACCACGATTCCTGCTCCGGCCTGCGTGAACTTAACGTCAAACAACAACCGCGCACGCTGCTGAAGCAGTGCGGTTTGGCGGTTACGGAAATGACCGATGCTGAAGTCTGCTGCGGTTTCGGTGGCACGTTCTCAATCAAGCTCGGCGATATTTCAACGCGCATGGCGGACAATAAATGCGTCAATGCACAGGCCACCGGCGCCGGCGCCATCGTTGGCGGTGATCTTGGTTGCCTACTTAGCATCGAAGGCCGCTTGCGCCGCATGGGCGATCAAACAACCAAGGTATTGCACGTTGCTGAAATCTTAGCCGGCGCCGATCAAGCCCCAAGCAACTAGCCGCGGAAAAAATCATGCAAGTCGCATCCATGCATTTCAAGCGCAAGTCCTCAATGCAACTGGACAACGCTCACTTCCAAAAAAACATGCGCCGCTTCGGCCGTGGCTTCGCCGAGAAACGTGCCGCGGCCGTGGCGCAGATCGATATTTTCGAGGCGTTGCGCGACGCGGGCAAAGACATCCGCAATCGCGGCCTGGAAAATCTTGACGCTTACCTCATCAAATTTGAAGAGGCGGCCACGGCGCGAGGCACGGTCGTTCACTGGGCCGAAACAGCCGAGGATGTGAATCGCATCGTCATCGAAATCGCGCAGGCCAATGGCGTGAAGAAGATCGTCAAATCCAAATCCATGGTAAGCGAAGAATCCGGGCTAAATCACGCCTTGGAGGCAGTCGGCATTCAAGCGATCGAGACGGATTTAGGTGAGTACATTGTTCAGCTCGCCCAAGAGCCGCCTTCGCACTTGATTGCGCCGGCGATACACAAAAGTAAAGAAGATGTCGCCGAATTATTTCAACAGCACCATAATCTGCCTTACAAGCTCGATATCACCGACTTGACCAAGGAAGCAAGACAGATACTGCGTCCGCATTTTTTGTCCGCGGACATGGGCATCTCAGGCGGCAATTTTCTGATCGCCGAAACCGGCTCCGTTGCACTGGTCACCAATGAGGGTAACGGCCGCATGGTCACCACCGCGCCAAAGATTCATGTGGCGATTACCGGCATCGAGAAAGTTTTGCCGACACTGGACGACCTTGCCACTATCATGCGCCTGTTACCGCGCTCGGCGACCGGCCAATCGATTTCCAATTACGTCACGGTGCTAACAGGCCCGAAAGCCCAAGACGATATCGACGGACCCGAGCAATCGCACGTGATATTGGTGGACTCCGGCCGTTCCGCGATGCTCGGCACCGCGATGCAAGAAGCCTTGCGCTGCATCCGCTGCGGCGCTTGCATGAACCATTGCCCGGTGTATCAGAACATTGGTGGTCACTCTTACGGCTGGGTGTACCCCGGCCCGATCGGAGCGGTGTTGACGCCGAATTTTGTCGGCCTCAAAAATGCGCTGGATCTGCCGCAAGCGGCAACGCTGTGCAATGCGTGCGGCGTTGTCTGCCCAGTCAAGATCCCGCTTCCGGATCTCATGCGGCAGTTGCGCGAAAAACAAATCGAGCAGAATCTGCGACCGTTCGGCGAACGGCTGTCGATCAAGATTTGGCGCTATGTCGCGCTGCGCCCGGGACTGTACGCATTGGCGACAAAACTGGCGACTCGCTTCGGTAAATTGCTTGGCGGAAGTGAAGGCGTGATCCACCGCCTACCCCGCCTCGATGGCTGGACCAAAGGCCGCGACATGCCCGCCCCCACGGGAAAAACTTTCCGCGAACTTTACGCACAGAAAAAATCTTAACCATGCCAACAATCAGCAATCGCTCTAATTCGCTCGGCACCGAAAATGCGTTCGTCGTCCTTGCCGAAGTCAACAAACTTCAGCGCGAAGGCAAGGACATTATTTCCTTTTGCATCGGCCAGCCGGATTTCCCAACACCAAAAAATATTCAAGATGCCGCAATCGAAGCGATCCGTGGCGGCAAGCACGGCTATACGCCCTCGGCTGGTATTCAGGAATTGCGCGAAGCGGCGGCGCGTTATTTGGGCGGCATGCGCGGCCTGACGATTTCGCCCGATGATATCGTCATCGGCGCCGGGGCGAAGCCTTTCATCGCCTATGCGATTTTGTGCTGCACCGACTACGGCGCGGGTGACGAAGTGATTTTTCCGAATCCCGGCTTTCCGATTTACGAATCGCAGATCCGCGCGCACGGCGCAGTGCCGGTGCCGATCTACTTGCGCGAAAAACGCCAGTTTGCTTTCGATCCAAATGAACTCGCCGACAAGATTACGAGTAAGACCAAACTCTTGATTTTGAATTCGCCGCAGAATCCCACCGGTGGCATTTTGACGCGCCAGAATATGGAAGATATCGCCGCGGTCCTCCACAAGCATCCACAAGTTTGGGTCTACGCCGACGACATCTACAGTCGCTTGGTATACGACGGTAAATTCATTTCCATCGCTGAATTGCCAGGCATGCAGGAGCGCACCATCATTACTGACGGCGCGTCAAAAACCTGGGCAATGACCGGTTGGCGCTTGGGTTTCGCCGCCAATAAGGCCCTCGCGCCCCACTTCATCCGCTGGGTGACGAACACCGATTCTTGTGCGTCGCAGATCAGCCAGTGGGCGGCCGTCGAAGCGCTGAATGGTACGCAAGAACATGCCGACGCCATGCGCCAAAGTTTTTTAGAGCGTCGCGATTTGATTGTCGGCCTGTTGAATGAAGTCCCCGGTGTGACCTGCCAAACCCCCGGTGGCGCATTCTACGCCTGGCCGAATGTCACCGAAGCGTGCCGCATGATGCGGGCCAAAGACTCGGAAGAATTTCGCGCCCGGCTGCTGCACGAGGCCGGTGTGGCGTTATTGGCGGATATCCACTTCGGCCCGCGCGTTCCCGACGAAGGCCAACACGTACGCTTCAGCTATGCCGCGTCCAACGACGCGATCAAAAATGGCGTTGCGCGCATGGCCGACTTTATCAAGCGCAACACGCGCTAGTTTTCTTTCATAGCCCTAGACCACCCCGTCTTTCATCCTTCATCCCTCTTCCTTCATCCTTATTCCAGTGGCTGCTCG
>JANNMV010000067.1:0-5683 GCA_031398205.1 Pseudomonadota bacterium
CAATACCTCTTGGATATTTTTGCCCTTGTATTGTACTTCCAAGGTCTCGCGGTTGTAGCGCTTGCTGTGGCACACGTCGCAGGGGACGTAAATGTCCGGCAAAAAATGCATTTCGACTTTGATCACGCCGTCGCCCTGGCAGGCTTCGCAGCGGCCGCCTTTGACGTTGAAGGAGAATCGTCCGGGGCCATAACCGCGTTCGCGCGATTGCGGCACTTGCGCATAGATTTCGCGAATCGGCGTGAATAAGCCGGTGTAGGTTGCCGGGTTGGAGCGCGGCGTACGGCCGATGGGGCTCTGATCGACGTTGATCACTTTGTCGAAAAACTCCATGCCATGAATGGCTTCATGCGCGGCGGGTTCAGCGACGCTGCCGTAAATGTGTCGGGCGACAGCGTTATAAAGTGTGTCGTTGATCAGCGTGGATTTGCCGGAGCCGGATACGCCGGTAATGCACACGAGTAAGCCGATGGGTAAATTTAACGTGACCTGCTTCAGGTTATTGCCGGTCGCACCGACCAATTGAAAATTCTTTTCTTTATCGGGCTTAGTACGCTTTTTCGGTGTGGCGATTTTGAGTTTGCCGCTCAAATACTGGCCCGTCAGCGAGGCCTTGTTCGCCTGCACCGCTTTGGCCGTCCCTTCGGCGATGATGCGGCCGCCGTGAACACCGGCTCCCAGGCCGATATCGATGACATAGTCGGCAGCGAGAATCGCTTCTTCGTCGTGCTCGACAACGATGACGGAATTGCCAAGATCGCGCAGGCGCTTTAGCGTCTCCAACAGGCGATGGTTGTCGCGCTGATGCAGGCCGATGGACGGCTCATCGAGAACGTACATCACGCCGGTCAAACCCGAGCCGATTTGGCTTGCCAAACGGATGCGTTGCGCTTCGCCGCCGGAGAGCGTGTCGGCGGCGCGATCCAACGATAAATATTCCAGACCGACGTTATTCAAAAATTGCAGTCGATTGGCAATTTCCTTGACGATCTTTTCCGCAATCGCTTGCTTCTTCCCTTTCAACTTGAGTTGCTCGAAGAAGCTCATGCTTTGCTTGAGCGGCTGGCACGAGAGTTCGTGAATGGTATGGTTGGCGACCTTGACGTTGCGCGCTTCCAGGCGCAGGCGCGTGCCCAGACATTCCGGGCAAGCTTGGTTATTGAGATATTTCGCCAATTCTTCCCGTACCAGGGTCGAGTCGGTCTCGCGGTAGCGGCGTTCCATATTTGGAATCACGCCTTCGAAGGTGTGGCTGCGAATGACCATCTTGCCGCGTTCCGTCGGATACTGAAAATCGATGCGCTCCTTGCCGCTGCCTTGCAGAATAATGTCCTGCGTTTCGTCGGACAATTCGTCAAACGGTTTGTCCAGCTCGAACTTATAATGCAGCGCCAGGCTTTGCAGCAGTTGAAAATAAAATTGATTGCGCCGATCCCAACCCTTGATGGCGCCGCTCGCCAAACTCAAATGCGGAAAGCCGACGATGCGTTTGGGATCGAAAAAATCAATCTCGCCCAAACCGTCGCAGCGCTGGCACGCGCCCATGGGATTGTTGAAGGAGAACAGCCGCGGCTCCAGTTCCTGCAACGAATAGGAACAAATGGGGCAGGCGAATTTAGCCGAAAATAAATGTTCCTTGCCGCTATCCATTTCCACGGCGAGCGCACGGCCGTCGGCATGGCGCAATGCCGTCTCGAACGATTCCGCCAAGCGCTGTTTCGCATCTGGGCCAACCTTGAGCCGATCGATGACTACTTCGATGGTGTGTTTTTTGGTTTTTTGCAGCTTCGGTAAATTGTCGATCTCGTAAACTTCACCGTCGACGCGAAAACGCACGAATCCTTGCGCCTGCAATTCCGCGAACAAATCCAACTGCTCGCCCTTGCGATCGACCACCAGCGGCGACACAATCATCAGCTTGGTGTCTTCCGGTAACGCCATGACGTGATCGACCATTTGCGACACGCTTTGCGCTTCGAGCAAATTCGCCGGGTGATTCGGGCAATGGGGATCGCCGACCCGCGCGAACAATAAACGCAAGTAATCGTGGATTTCCGTCACCGTGCCGACGGTGGAGCGCGGGTTGTGGCTAGTGGCTTTCTGCTCGATGGAAATGGCCGGCGACAAGCCCTCGATCAAATCGACATCGGGTTTTTCCATCAGTTGCAAGAACTGCCGCGCATAAGTCGAGAGCGATTCGACGTAGCGGCGTTGGCCTTCGGCATAAAGCGTATCGAAAGCAAGCGAAGATTTTCCCGAGCCGGATAATCCGGTGATGACAACCAATTGGTTGCGCGGAATGTCCAGATTGACGTTTTTTAAGTTATGGGTGCGCGCGCCGCGAACCTTGATGTATTCCATGGGTGTGACAATTTCCTGAGTGTGGGGCATTCGTGGCGAACCCGTTGGCGAAACTCTCCTGCCCCTTGAACGGGAGGGAATTTGCGAGAAGTTACGCGCGTGCGACTAGCTGCGAAGCCCAGTCAAATGTAAACCTGCTAATATACGCGAATACCTGTGTTTCCCTCAAACCTTCGATGTCCTCCCCGAGTAAGATGTCTCCCCAAGAGTTGCGCGCCAGCATTAGTTTGGCCGGCGTATTCGGTCTGCGCATGCTCGGCCTGTTCATCATTTTGCCGGTATTTTCACTTTACGCGGTTGGATTGGGCGGCGGCCAGAGCCACTTGCTGGTCGGCATCGCGCTTGGCGCTTACGGCATTACTCAGGCGATTCTGCAAATTCCTTTTGGCTGGTTGTCGGATCGCTATGGGCGCAAACCGGTTATTTATTTTGGCCTGGTATTGTTCGCGATCGGCAGTTTCGTCGCGGCTGCGGCGGACAACATTTATCTGGTCATTCTCGGTCGTTTAATCCAAGGCGCGGGCGCGATCTCCGCCGTCGTGCAGGCGCTTGCCGCCGATCTCACCCGCAGCGAACACCGCACCAAGGCGATGGCCATTATCGGCGCGACCATCGGCGTGTCGTTCACGCTGTCGATTATTCTCGGGCCGGTGTTGAATCACTGGATCGGCGTGCCGGGCATTTTCGCGATCACCGGCGCACTCGCGTTGCTCGCGATCGTTGTGGTCGCTAAAGCCGTGCCGAACGAACGCATCGCCGATGATGCCAACCCGCGTCGTGTCGACAAAAGTTTGCTTGTGCCGGTGTTGCGCGACAGCCAGTTGTTACGCTTGAATGTCGGCATTTTCACTTTGCATGCCGGGATGACAGGGCTGTTTATTGTCACGCCCATGATGCTCAATTTAAGCGGCCTCGTGGCGGGTCAGCATTGGCAGGTGTACCTACCGGTGGTGTTGTTATCGTTCGCGTTGATGCTTCCAGCGGTGATGCGTGGCGACCGTCGCGGCGACGACAAGCGGATTTTCCTCGGCGCAATCCTGGGACTGATCGTGGCATTTGTTGTGTTGGCCGCGGCGCGGCAGAATTTCTGGTTTTTGTGCTTCGGACTGGTGCTATTTTTTACCGCATTCAATATTCTTGAAGCAAGCCTGCCGGCGTGGATATCGAAACTCGTGACGGTGGAAAACCGTGGGACAGCCCTGAGCGTCCACAGCATTTTTCAATTTTTGGGGCTGGCTTTTGGCGGTTACGCCAGCGGCTGGTTGTTGGATCACGTTGGGCCGTTCGCGGTCTATGTTTTTTGTGCCGCGCTTGCGATACTATGGTGGCTAGTGGCGCTGCCGTTGCAATCCGCACCGCGCGACAAAAACGACGATAAAGTTTGGAAAGTTATGGAGGGACGTTAGCTATGGCATCACTGAATCGAGTTATGTTGATCGGCAATCTTGGCGCCGATCCCGAAGTGCGTTATTTACCCAGCGGTGACGCCGTCACCAATATCCGCATCGCGACGACAGAGTCGTGGAAGGACAAAGCGAGCGGCGAGAAGAAAGAGGAAACCGAGTGGCATCGCGTTTCTTTCTTCGGCAAGCTCGCCGAGATCGCGGGCGAATACTTGAAGAAGGGCAGCGCCGTCTATATTGAAGGGCGTATCAAGACGCGTAAATGGCAAGACAAGGAGGGCCAGGATCGCTATTCCACCGAAGTAGTTGCGGATCGTATGCAAATGCTCGGTTCGCGCGGCGGGATGGGTGCGCCTGGATCGAGCCAAGGGCCATCGGGTGGCGACGAGGAACGGTCGAGCAGCGCGCCGCCGACAAAATCAGCTGCCAAAACCGGCGCGAAGTTCGATGATTTCGAGGATGATATTCCGTTTTAGTGTGCGATAGCGATGGTGGTTTTTGAGGAGGTACGATGATGAAAATCCTGCTAGCCGATGATCACACCTTGTTCCGCGAAGCGATGCTGCATCCCTTGGGTCAATTGGATGCGAATGCGGAAATTTTTCAAGCCGGGACGGCGACCCAAGCCTTGGCGCTTGCGGAGGAAAAATCGGATCTCGACCTGGTGCTGCTTGATCTAAACATGCCCGGCATGGACGGCCTCACCGCCGTCATGACTTTTCGCGATCGCTTTCCCGATTTGCCCCTGGTGGTGCTCTCGGCGAGTGAGGAACACCACGACATCCAGGCGGTGTTGGATGCCGGCGCGATGGGTTTCATTCCAAAATCGTCGAGTACCCAGGTGATGCTCGGCGCCTTGCGGCTGGTGTTGTCGGGCGGGCCGTACATCCCGCCGATGTTGCTCCAGCGCGCGCAGTATGCCATCGATCCGCCGAGCAACCGCGGCGCGCGTCCCGCGGCGACGGTCGGCGGTGCGGAAGACATGACGCCGCGTCAGTTCGAAGTATTGGAAGTGCTGGCCGAAGGCCTATCGAACAAACTTATCGGTCGCAAGTTGAATTTAAGCGAGGGCACGGTGAAGGTTCACCTGGCTGCGATATTTCGCGCCCTTGATGCGAAGAATCGTACCGAAGCGGTGATTAAAGCGCAGGATCGGCTGGTCAAAAAATAGCCTGGTAGGTGCCTTACGAGGCAATGATGGCGCCGTTTTTGAGGCATGCATCGCCGCAAGGCACGATCCATGCGGTTGGTGGTTAGGCGGTCTGTTGCGGTTTGCTATTTTCGGCGATGGCGCCGCTTAGGATTTCGCCCAGTTGCGCGATGACGACGGGCTTGTGCAATACCTTAAGCTTGCTCTCGCGCACTTCGCGCAATTGCGCAATGCCGCTATCGCCGGTCACCAGCACTGCAGGCAAGGTATCCCGTGTCAGTGCGCGAATCCGCGCGATGGCGTCGATGCCGTTGGCGTCGCCGCGCAGTCGATAATCGGCGATGATCAGATCGGGCGGAAGATGCGACTGCTGGATGTGCGTGATAGCGTCGTCCTCGGTCGCGGCGGCGATGACTTGGCAGCCCCAATCGGAAAGTAGCAAGTGCATGCCGTCACGCACGGTCTGATCGTCATCCAACACGACGATGCAGCGGCCGCGCAGGTTCTTGATTTGTTGTTTGCTGTTTTGCCGTGCGTCTACCGGAGATGACGCCGCGACACCGCACGGCACGGCGATGCTAAACACCGAGCCTTTGCCGACAGCCGAGCGCAAGTGGGTGTCGCAGTCGATAATATTTTCAATACCCCTGACGATCGCCAAGCCCAAGCCAAATCCTTTGCCGCGGTCGCGCTCGGGATTATCGATCTGATAAAACTCCTGAAATATTTTTCCCTGTTCCTCGCGGGATATACCCAAGCCGTTGTCGCG
>JANNMV010000097.1:0-3705 GCA_031398205.1 Pseudomonadota bacterium
GTCTCTTTCACGCGCCAACTAGCGATATTGCGCAAACGGCATGGGCCGTCGGTAAATAGTGCGGCGATCGCCAAGGTCATGGCGGCATCGGGAATGTGGTTCAAATCCAGATCGAATGCGCGCAACATGCCCGTTTCCGGCGCAGCGACTTCGATCCAGTTTTCCCCCATCGTCACGCGTGCGCCGAGCTGCTGTAACGCCTCGACAAAACGCACATCGCCTTGAATGCTGGCACGCCCCACCCCTTCGACCCGCACCGGCCCTTGAGCAATCGCACCGGCGGCAAGGAAATAGGATGCCGACGAGGCATCGCCTTCGACATGAATCGCGCCGGGGCTTGCGTAGCTCAACTGCGCCGCAAGGGTAAAACTGCGCCAGCCGTTGCGTGCCACTTGTACGCCAAAACGCGCCATCAGATTCAGGGTGATTTCGACATAGGGTTTGGAAATCAACTCGCCGATGACTTCAATGGTCATCGGACGTCCCGTCAGAGGCAACGCCATGAGCAATCCGGTCAGGAATTGGCTCGATACATCGCCGCGCACCCGCACCACATTATTTTCCACGACCGATGCGGGCGAAATTTCCAGCGGCGGGAAACCCTCGTTCTGCACATAGGCGATAACTGCGCCGACCTGGCGTAACGCATCGACCAAATCGCCAATCGGCCGCTCGTGCATGCGCGGCACACCGGACAAACGATAGTGCCCGCCACACAACGCTAAAGCGGCGGTCAACGGGCGAAACGCAGTCCCGGCATTACCGAGAAAAAGGTCGCCCCGCTTATTCGGGAAAGGGCCGTTTACGCCGGTGATGCGATAAACATTTTCGTCGCGGCGCCAGGTTACGCCGAGCGTAGTGAGCGCATCAAGCATGCGTTCGACATCGTCGGAAATCAGCAAATCGTGAATGAGCGTTTCGCCCTGGGCTAACGCGGCGAGCAGCAACGTGCGATTGGATATGCTCTTCGATCCCGGCAAACGAACGACGCCCTGGGCTTTGCGAACCGGCGCTAAGTCGAGATGCTCCACCGTTATTCGTTCCCTGAGGCCGACTGCTCGCGCGCCAACCAGTCGTCGCGCGTGCCACGGGCACGGCTGAATAGCGATTCCAATTGCGCCGCGTCGGCACGTTCCAAACATTCCTGCAACGACGCCAACTCGCGACGATAGTCGGCTAGTTCCGTGAGCAATGCCGCGCGGTTGGCTAAGCAGATATCGCGCCACATTTCCGGCGAACTCGAGGCAATGCGGGTGAAATCGCGAAAGCCGCCGGCGGCAAATTGAAACAACACCTCGCGATTGGGTTTGCTGGCGATCCAATCCACCAGCGCAAAAGCCAATAGGTGGGGAAGATGGCTGATAGCGGCACACACGGCATCATGCTCTGCAGGCCGCATCAGATGGACGTCCGCAAGGCATATGCGCCAAGCGCCGCGCACCGCCTCGATCGCAGCCGGGTCGGTTTCTAATTCCGGAGTTAATATTACTTTGCGCTGGTGGTATAGCGTTGCATCGGCGGCAGTGGCGCCACTCTTTTCCGTACCGGCAATCGGATGACCCGGCACAAAGCGTGAAAATTTATCGCCTAGGGCGCGTCGCGCGTAGGCTGCCACGTCTTGTTTGGTGCTGCCGCCATCGGTGATGACGACGTTCGCGGAAAGATGTGGGTACATTGCCTTGAGCAACGCCTCCATTTGGCCGACGGGTGTGGCCAAAAATACGAAGTCCGCGTCTTGCACAGCGGCAATGGGATCGGTGCTCGCTGCATCAATAATGCCGAGTTGCAACGCTTGATCGAGATTGTTGGTGCTGCGCCCGACACCGACGACGCGCCTAACGGCGCCGGCTTGGCGCAACGCCAGCGCAAACGAACCGCCGATTAGGCCGACACCGAATACAACGAGCTTATTGATCGAAAACGCGGTCACGAACGATTGGAATTCGAAAGCGAACTAAGCGTTCGCCGACAACTGCTTAATGCCCGCCGCCAGCGCGGCGAGGCAGCGTTCGTTCTGCGCGGCGAGGCCGATGCTGATACGCAAATGGCGCGGCAACCCGTACCCCGCAACCGGGCGCACAATCACGCCTTGACGCAACAAGAATTGGAACATGCCGGCAGCGTCGCCGACATCGACACAAATAAAATTTCCATAGGACGGAATGTAGCGCAGGCCAAGCCGTTCAAAGCCGGAGGCGAGCTGCAACAAACCTTGGCGATTTACTTCCGCGCTTTTCGCCAAAAATGTGTCGTCATCGAGCGCGGCGGTGGCGGCAGCCAGCGCCAGGCTGTTGACATTAAACGGCTGGCGCACCCGATTCATGAGATCCGCCACATCGGGATGAGCCAGCGCAAACCCAACTCGCAAACCGGCAAGGCCGTAGGCCTTGGACAGCGTCCGCGTGATCAGCAGATTGGGGAACTGTTTCAACCAAACGGTGGTGTCGAATTTCTGCGTCGCCGGAAGATATTCCGTATAGGCTTCGTCGAGCACAATAATCACGCGCTCCGAAATGGCTTCGATCAGCTCGATGAGATTGTCAGCAGACGCAAATGTCCCAGTCGGGTTATTCGGATTCGCGACAAACACCACGCGAGTATCGTCCCGAACGGCGCGCGCCATCGCTTGCAAATCATGGCCATAGTTCACGGCAGGGACCTCGATCGCCGTTGCGCCGATCGCCTGAACGGTGAGGGGATAAACAGCAAAGGCATGCTGAGAGAACACCGCGGAATCCTGCGCGGTTAAGAACGCGCGACCGGCGAGTTCTAGCACATCATTCGAGCCATTTCCGAGTACGATCTGCTCCCGCGCCACGCTGTATTTTTTCATCAGCGCGGATTTGAATTCGTAGCCACTGCCATCGGGATAGTTCGCGATGCCGCTGAGCACTTTTTCGATGGCCGCAACCGCCACGGGGCTCGCGCCAAGCGGATTTTCATTCGATGCGAGCTTGATAATGCTCGCCTCATCGAGATTAAGCTCGCGCGCCAACTCGGCGGTGGGTTTGCCGGGCTGATAGGCGGTGATCGCCTTGATATGGGCGGGCGCAAGATCGCAGGCGGCGATCATGATCTTTAACCTAAAACGCAGCCACGGGATAGGAACCCATGACCTTCAAATGCAAAGCCTTGGCTTCGATCTCGCGCAATGCCTGGGCGACCGGCGGATCGTTGCGGTGGCCCTCGATATCGACGAAAAAATAATATTCCCAATTGGCCGTGCGTGACGGCCGCGATTCCAGCCGCGTCATGGACACGCCGTGGGCGGCCAACGGTGCGAGCAATTCGTGGATGGCGCCGGGTTGATTTTTTGCCGACATGGCAAGTGAGGTCTTATCTTTTCCGGTCGCCTCGGCTTGCAAGTTCCCTAGCACCAGAAAACGCGTGGTGTTAGACGGCTCATCTTCGATATTCTGCGCCACACGCGCAAGCCCATAGCGCCCCGCAGCAGCTTCACCGGCAATGGCGGCGGTATCGGGCTCGATTTGTGCCAGGCGCGCGGCTTCGGCATTGCTGGATGCCGGCACCCGCTCGGCGTGTGGAAGGTTCGCAGCCAACCACAGATGGCATTGCGCCAGCGACTGCGGATGGGAATAAACGCGCTTGATGCTCATGAAATCAACCGCCGCGGAGCGCGCCAGGAGATGATGATGAATCCGCAGCATCACCTCGCCGCAAACGTGCAGCGGCGTCTGCAACATC
>JANNMV010000129.1:0-1934 GCA_031398205.1 Pseudomonadota bacterium
GGCGAATTTTTCATTCTGATTTTGTTTGCGCTGCTCGGCATGATGGTGATGATTTCCGCCCATCATTTCCTGACGCTCTACCTTGGCCTGGAATTACTCACCTTGTCGTCCTACGCGCTCGTCGCGTTGCAGCGAGATTCCACCCGGGCGACGGAAGCGGCGATGAAGTATTTCGTGCTCGGTGCGCTGGCGTCGGGATTATTGCTGTACGGCATGTCGATGTTGTACGGCGCCACCGGCACCCTAGATATTGCGCAAGTCTCACAAGCGGTGCGCCACGGCGTCAGCGGCGACAAGACCGTGCTGGTATTCGGCCTGGTATTTATCGTCGCGGGACTGGCGTTCAAGCTCGGCGCCGTGCCCTTCCATATGTGGATTCCCGATGTTTACCACGGCGCGCCGACGGCGGTGACGTTGTTCATTGGCTCCGCGCCGAAAATTGCCGCATTCGCCTTCGTCATGCGTTTGTTGGTGTCGGGCCTCGAACCCCTGGTCGCTGATTGGCGCGACATGCTGATCATTCTCGCGGTATTGTCGATGGCTGTGGGCAATATCGCCGCCATCGCCCAGACCAATTTGAAGCGCATGCTTGCCTATTCCACTATTTCCCACATGGGATTCCTACTGCTGGGAATATTGTCGGGCACGCACAACGGTTACAGTTCGTCGATGTTTTACATCATCACCTACGTGCTCACCAATCTCGGCGCCTTCGGCATGATCATGTTGTTATCGCGCGCCGGCTTCGAAGCCGAAAATATCGAAGATTTTAAAGGCCTCAATCAGCGCAATTCCTGGTACGCATTTTTAATGTTGCTAGTCATGATTTCGTTGGCTGGATTGCCGCCCGCGGTCGGGTTTTTCGCTAAACTGGCGGTATTGCAGGCGGTGTTGCAGGCAGGTTACGTCTGGGTGGTGGTCGTGGCGGTGATGTTCTCGCTGGTCGGCGCGTACTACTATTTGCGAGTTGTTAAGGTCATGTACTTCGATATATCGACGGATCCGTCGCTGATTCAGCCAGAATCGGATATGCGTCTCATGATCAGCGTCAACGGTATCGCCGTGCTCGCGCTAGGCTTATTTTCCCAACCGTTGCTGGCGCTGTGCGCGTTCGCAATCGATCGATCATTTTAAGCGTTCATGAGCGACGCGCAGAACGACTACACCGAACACGAAGTCGCCTCGACCACGGTCTATCAAGGGGCGCTATTGCGCGTCAAGGAAGATCGCGTCACGCTACCCAACGGCCAACCCGCCAAGCGCGAATACATCGAACACCAAGGCGCTGTGCTCATCATTCCTCTGCTCGATGACAATAGCGTCGTGCTGGAACGGCAATATCGTTATCCGGTGCGGCAACATTGCTATGAATTGCCAGCCGGAAAAAAAGAATTAGGCGAGGCATCGCTCCTCACTGCCCAGCGCGAACTCAAAGAAGAAACCGGTTATGAAGCGAACGATTGGCGATCCCTCGGCAGCCTGCTTCCCTCGATCGGCTATTCCGATGAACACATTGAATTTTTCATTGCGCGGGATTTGCGTTTCACCGGCATCGCGCGTGATGAGGGCGAGTTCCTCGACGTGTTTACACTGACGATCGATGACGCAATTGCGTGGATCATGTCGGGCAAGATCAAGGACGTCAAAACGATTGCCGGCATTTTTTGGGCGAAGCATTTGGTCGGTGCCTGAAACGGCAAGTCCAGCGCGGCTCGCAGGCAAGGCATTGCCAGGAGGCAATGGCCATGCGGCTCGTGGCAAGGCCACTGTTCTTCGATTGGTCATTGCGAGGCGCGCAGCAACGAAGCAATCTCGCATTCGGCAGTGGCAAAAAAACAAGATTGCTTCGTCGCTGCGCGTCCCGCGATGACCTAACGTGTCGCGACCGTCATAGTCGTCGTAATGGAACGCGGATCGCGTTTCCCCCAGCGTCC
>JANNMV010000174.1:0-2702 GCA_031398205.1 Pseudomonadota bacterium
CAAACGATATCGACCATGCTGCCAGTGAAGACGAATTCGCCCGCATTGAGGCCCAGGCCGCGGCGCGACAAGTCATTGGCAAGCCAGACCACAACGTTGATTGGATCGCCCATCACGTCGGCGCCGGTTCCGCGCCCCACAATGTTGTCGTTGATGGCCGTTGCCGCGGCTAGGGCGGGCAAATTCATTGCTTGCCAATCGGTGACAGGCGCGCCGATTACCACGCCGGCACCCAGTGCGTTGTCAGCGATCAAGGTCGGCGCACCCAGGGTTTTCACGTCGACGTAGCGGTCATCGATGATCTCCATCCCCGCGGCGCACGAAGCGATAGCGGCTTCGATTTCGGCGCGCGAATAAGTCCCGGCGCGCGGCGGCAGATCGCGCCCGAGATGCACTACCACTTCGCACTCGACACCAGGCCGCACATAGTCGCCATGCAGCAGGGCCCCGCTGCGCTGATGGATGGTGGTTGCGAATACTTCTCCCGCTACGGGATGGGCGATATTCAAACGTCGCTGCAGAACCGGATTGGTGGCGCCGACTTTGTGTCCCAGCACCTTGCCCAGATTAGCCCGAGACAGTTGTCTATTGGCAATGGCTTGCACGGCATAGCCGGTGTCGATATCGAGCGGCCTGATTGCGGCGTCCAGTGCCGGCAAGGGCATTTTGCCAAGGCGATGTTCGGCGATGAATCGAGCGGCTTGTAGCTGTTCTTCTGTGTTCATTGGTTTCTACCGGTGGGTGATTATGACGTGCACCAATACGATCTGCCGATGCCTTCGCCACAGCCCGCTCCAGGCGTGGCTCCCAGCCATGGCCCTGCCACGGGGCAAGCAACAGGCGGCGCTTCGGCTAACTCATTCTGAGAAAAAACTTTCGAGTAAGGCCGCGAGTACCTGCGGTTGATCGTGGTGCATCATGTGGCCGCAATCTGGGATAATTTCTTCGCGCAAATCTCTGAAGCAGGCCTTGCGCGCGGCGTAGTCGTCAGGGCTCGCGACTTGCATGCGCATGAATTCGGAAGCGGCCCCGGTGATCCACAGGCTAGTGGCGGTCACTTGGTTCCAGCACGCCATGGCTTCATCCAATCGGTATAAAACCGGATTGGTTAATTTGTGCGCCGGATCGCCGAGCAATTCAATCTTTCCGGGCGCGGTTTCTTTGCAGGAATGCCGCGCAATGTGCAGCGCACGATCCCACGTGAGGCGGGCGTTATTTTGCTGTAAACGTCGCGCAAATTCCTCGACGTTGGCGTAGGTTTTGAAGCCGGGCGGTTCCTTCAATTGATCGAGCCATTTGGCGAAGCGTGTCGGGGCGTGGCTCGGCTGCGTCGGTTTCAGGCCGAAGCCTTCCAGCAGCGCAAGTTTGGCGACGCGCGGTGGGCGAATGCCGGCGTACAGTCCGGCGACGTTGCCGCCCATGCTATGACCGACCAAGTTGACCGGGCCGCCCGCCTGGTAATGGTCGAGCAGCCGATCCAAGTCGGCGAAATAGTCGGGAAAATAATATGGGTTGTTGCTCCATTCGGAGAGTCCGAAGCCGCGCCAGTCCGGCGCAATGACGCACCAGTCTTGTTCCAATGCATCGACCAGGAATTGAAACGACGCGGCGACGTCCATCCAGCCATGCAATAGAAATAATTTCGGCTGATTGGACTCACCCCATACGCGAACATGGTAGCGCAGCCCATTGATCGAGGGAAATTCAGAGCGGGAAGATTTCAAGGGGTTTTCCATCGGAAAAAATGCATTGCTGTCATGCCATTTGCTGCTGGCGGCGTTAAACGCAGTGTAGCATGCACTACGATTTTGACTTCCCAGTGGGGGCTTGTTAGTATTTCGAGCCGTTGTCTAGCGCTATAAATATTTAGGAGAGTTTCAATGACTACATTACTTCGCCTCAAGGCCGTCCTGTTTGGACTGATTGCCTTTGGGGGATTTGGTCTCGCGCTAGCGCAGGAGATTAAAGTCGGCGGCATCTTTGATCTGACCGGGATTACCTCCGATGTTGGCAAGCCCTATGCCCAGGGTGTGCGTGACTATGTCGAATTTACTAATTCAAGTGGCGGCATCAACGGCAAAAAAATCAAATTAATCGACGTCGACTACGGTTACAAAATTCCCGAAGCGGTGGCAGCTTATAAGCGCCTGGTGGGCGATGAAAAAGTGCTGATGATCAGCGGCTGGGGAACCGGCGACACGGAAGCACTGAAGAATTTCGTCAACAACGACAAAATTCCTTATTTTTCCGCGTCGTTTTCCGCGCATTTGACTGACCCGACCAAAACACCGTTTAACTTCTTTATTGCGCCGAGTTATTCGGATCAACTACGCGCCTGGTTGACTTGGGTGAAGGAAGATTGGAAAAACACCAGCCGCAAGGCGCGAGTGTCTTTTATTTTCGGCGACAATCCCTATGGCCGATCCCCGCTCGCCGCCGGCAAAGCCTATGCTCAGGAATTGGGTCTCGAAGTCGCTAATGAAGAAGTGGTGCCGGGCAACTTTCAGGATGCCACGAGCCAACTATTGAATATGCAGAAAAACACCACCGACTACGCCTATATCAATGTCACGACCACCGGCGCGTCAATCATCTTGAAAGACGCGCAGAAACGCGGATTAAAAATCAAATTCGGTTCCAACCCCGATGGCTTTAGCGAGAAGCGGCCCGCGGGGGCGCGCGCCACGGCAGAAGGCGTGACC
>JANNMV010000207.1:0-1660 GCA_031398205.1 Pseudomonadota bacterium
TCGCACAGTGAGTTCAACGATTCGCCGAACGAACCCGTGCATTTTCTGCAGATATGGATCGAGCCGAATGTGCTGAGCATTGCACCGGGCTACGAAGAAACAACGTTCGACGACGCGGCGAAACGCGGCACGTTGCGCTTGATCGCCTCACCCGATGGGCAAGATGGTTCGGTGACGATTCATCAGGATGCTTACCTCTATGCGAGTTTGTTGGATGGCGACGATGGCGTTGTGCATGCCTTGGCGCAAGGCCGCAAAGCATATGTGCATGTTGTGCGCGGTAGCGTGAATGTGAATGGCCACGCGCTGACCAGCGGCGATGCGGCAAAGCTTACTGGCGAAACGTCGATCGAATTGGCCCAGGCGAAAGATGCGGAAGTTTTGCTGTTCGATCTGCCGTAGTCAGAAAAGAACTTACTATTACAGGAAGCTCTCCTATTTCCTATCTGTCATTCCCGCGAAAGCGGGAATCCATATTGACTTTGAAAGGCCAAATGGATTCGCGCTTTCGCGGGAATGACAATCAAGGTATTAAACATGTCTCGCTCCGTCGATAAAATCCTAGACAGCTATCCCGCCGAACCCGCGCCCGGCCTGCACGTCATGCGTCCGTTGCCAGGACCGGAATTGGACTACCTCGATCCATTCCTGATGCTCGATCACTTCGGCCCCTTGCAAGTTGCACCCGGCGGCAACGGTGGCTTGAATCCCCACCCGCATCGCGGTTTCGAAACCGTCACCATCATGCTCGAAGGCGCGATGGAGCATCACGATTCCCTCGGCAATCGCGGCTTGATGACGCCTGGCGATGTGCAGTGGATGACCGCCGCGAGCGGAATCCTGCACGCGGAATACCACGAGAAAGAATTCGCGCGCACGGGTGGCACGTTGCATGGCATCCAGTTGTGGGTGAACTTGCCGGCGCGGGACAAAATGAATCCGCCGGGCTACCAGGATTTACCACAGGCGAAAATTCCCATCATCGAACATCGCGGCGCGATGATCCATTTAATCGCCGGCGAAATCGACGGCGTGAAGGGCGCGGCGCGCACCCATACGCCGATGCTGGTGGCGCGCATCGCGTGGGCGCGCGCGGCCTACGTCTCCATTCCGATTCCGGAAAATTTTAACGCCGCGATTTATGTGATTGATGGCGCGATTAAGTTTTCCGATGGGCAGGCTGCAACGGCACGTCAATTGTGCGTGTTGGCCAATGATGGCTTGGGCGCCAGTGGCCCTAGGCCAGGCCCTATCCATGCGGCTTCTGGCACGATGGCGTTATTGATTGCCGGCGCGGCGATTGGCGAACCGGTGGCGAGTTACGGACCGTTCGTGATGAATACGCGCGCGGAAATCATGCAGGCAGTGAACGATTTTCAGACCGGTAAGATGGGGCGCATGTAAGCCGCCGACACCGACAAGTTAATGATTTTCTTGATTGCAGGTACTACTTTTACCACCATACATTTAAATGTGCGCTTATTTTTTGTCGGGCAAGGTAACATAAGCGCCGCCTACAAAACTCACATCAGGAGAAACAAATGGCAAAAACGAATAACGGCTCTGTCAACATCGGTCTAAGCGAGAAACAACGTAGCGGTGTCGTTGATATTTTGAATGCTGCGCTAGCCGATGAATTTGTCCTTTATACCAAAACGCG
>JANNMV010000220.1:0-5480 GCA_031398205.1 Pseudomonadota bacterium
CCGATGGTGATTTGCGTCGGCTTTAAATCCTGCGTGGTCTTTGAACTCGGCAAATCAAGCTGGATGCCGGTGCCTTGGATCATGCGCAACGTAATCACGATAAAGAACACCAACAGGAACATCATGATGTCGATCATCGGGATGATTTCGATGCGCGGTTTATCCACATCGAAATAGCTGTGGCCGCGGCGTTTCATGGCGTTTGCCTAGCGATGGTGACCGGCGGAACGACCCGCCCCGAGCGATCCGTCGCCGCAACACCGTGATGCGCCGAACCACCGCCATACAAGCGATTGATCACCATGATCTTAAGCAACTCCATTTGGTGCAAGGCGAGGCGCACACGCTTATTAAAATAATTCAGAAATACAATCGCGATGATGGCGATCAGCAACCCCGCACCGGTCGCGATCAGCGCTTCACCGATGCCGCCGGTCACCACTTCCGGCGCGCCACCGGCGCCTTGCACGCCCAGCACGTCGAAGGTTTTGATCATGCCGATAATGGTCCCGAACAAACCCAGCAGCGGCGCCAGCGTGACGGAGGTGTCGAGAACCCACATGTGTTTATCCATCTTTGGCAATTGCCACATAATGGCTTCTTCAATATGACGATCCATGGCATCGGCATCTTCGCCGCGCGACGCAAGTGCCGTGCCGATGATGGAAGATTGCACCGTGCCTTGGTAATGGTCGGCGACTTTTTTCATATCGTCGGCATTTTGATATTTCACCAATTGCACATCGTGTTCCATCGCCTCGCCGGCAAGCAACACCTTATGGTAGAAATACCAACGTTCGATAATGACGGCGATAGTGATCAGTAACAGCAGCGCCATCAGCGGCAATAGCCCCCCTGACATGACGCTATAACGAACAACTATTTCCCACATAGCTTAAGCTCCGAGAGTTTTGTTATGGTATGGACTGTGTCACGGCCCGCGCAGTTCTATTGGGAGAAACTGCCGCAAACCAACAACCGCTAATTTGAGTGAATGGTGAAACGCCTCTGACACTATTGTATCAGCAATAACGGGGCAAGTCGGTCAAAGCCCCGACCAGATACATCACCTTCGACCGCGCCGCGAAAGTTAACGGGTCGACAAAAATAGTACAGGATCGGCCAAACTGCGTATCGCATTGAAGCTCTGATTCAATTCGCACTTTCGCAAAAAATATGAACTTAGACCGCGTACCCGCCGGCCGGGATTTGCCTAATGACTTCAACGTCGTGATCGAAATTCCGATGCGTGGCGACCCGATAAAATACGAACTCGATAAGACCACCGGCGCGATGTTCGTCGACCGCTTCATGTCGACTGGTTGCGTCCGGGAGATTGCTCCGGCGCGGGCAACATGCTGTCGTTTCTGCAGGCGACGCGGCGGAATTTGGGCAACACGGCCATCGATTTGCTCCGCGCGGACGCCGGGTTCTTCGCCGATGAGATTCTCAAGACCCTTGAGGCTCATGGCGCCGACTACATGGTGGCCACCAAGTCGGCCGCAACACTACAGGCGCAGTTGATGAAGGCCTGCGGCTGGTGGGCGGGCTGGAGCCGGGCCTGGAGTTGTGTGAGTTTGACTATCAGGCAGGCACTTGGGCCGCGCCTCGGCGCATGGTGGCGATACGGCAAAGTGCCAAGTTCCGTGAAGCAGCCGCCGGCAAGACGCTGTCTTTGTTCAAGGACGATCCTGAAATGAATTTGTGGCGCTATGAGGTGGTGTGCACCACGTTAAAGGTCTCCGCGCTGAAGGTGTGACGAATCTACAGCCGGCGCGCGGACTGGGAGAACCGGATCAAGGAGCTCAAAGCGGACTTCGGGCTTGAGAGCTTCAATCTGCGGGACGTCTGTGCTACGGAGGCGGCGCTGACGGCGACGACGCGGGCCTACAATCAGATGAGTTTATTCCGCCAGTCGATCATGTGCACCTCGGTTCACTCTTCGATGGCGACATTGCGCCACCCGGTGTCTACTGCGCCTCGGTGCTGTGCAGATGATAACGGCCCGCGCGCTGATCAATACGCGGTGGCGGTGCCACGTAACCCTAGGCCACCCCGTCAGCGGCGCGCCTGGTTCTCGGAGCGGTGGAGTGCGGCGCTCGATCCACTGCGTATCCCGGACTCAGCAGGAAATAATTCCTAATGAATAATTTCGGTTAAATAATGATCATACGTCAACAATTTTCGTTACAAAAACGATTGACGCGGCAAATTTTCCCACATAAACTGCACGCTTCAAGTAATAATTCTGATTATGAAATAACATTTCATTTTTTCAGTAATCGGTACTTGATCCCTAAAAAATAATAATTCGCTCTTCGATCTCCGGCACCTCGGGCGGATCGGGGAGTTCCCGACGTATCTTCGCAATACCAGGCTGAAAACTTCAACAACATCTGTTATTAACTCGATCAGGAGCATTTTTATGTCTCATTCTTCTCGTCTTTCCCGCATCAAAATCCACATTGTGTCCGCCAGCCTACTGGGAATAGCTGTCACCGCTGTCGTGGGCCAAGCCCACGCCGCCTCGTCCGAAGGTTGCGAAGGCGGCGGGTTTTCTTTGATTTTGCCCGGCGGCATCGTTTCAGGCAATCAAACAAGCACCGTCGCCGCGGCGGCATTAGGCACCCGCTTTCTCGTGAAGGGTAAATACGTGGAGTACTATGTGGACTCCGCAAGTTTCGGCATTCTCGCCTATACCATGACGGGCGCGGCGAATGAATTGGACATCACCGGCGGCATACGTACAGTGGTGTTCGACAGTAAAACCCCGAGTCATCGCGGCCTTACCCTGACGAGCGGGGTTTCGCTCCAATTGAAAGACTCCGATATCGTGATCTCCCGCACCGGGCCGGGCTTGTCGATGAAGATTCAATCGAAAGACTGCGCCAACGGCGGCATCTTTCAGATGGAACCGGAGCGCGCCGATGGTGCGACCACGGTTTTCACCCACACACTGAATGCTGGTGCGTTCTACTACGACAACCCTAACTTCCGCGCCCGTGAAGGCGATGTGGTTCCTTACAAGGACATCACCGCAACCGTAACCGCGCGCATCAACTTCGGCAACGATCTATCGGAGGATTTTGTCGGTCGAGACAGCCCGCAAGTGGCGACGCGCATCGCGCCTGCCAACGGCGCGTGCAACAACCTCATCACTAAACGCGATGGCACCACCGTAATCGTCAATCACTGCGGCGGCGTATCGGTCTGGCGCGTGTCGAGTGGCGGCCGCATGGGACAAGTCATGGGCGAGGATTCAACGGAAGTCGCACCACCGGCCACCAATTGCACTCAAAACTGCCAGGCGCAAAACCAGGTGAGAGGCCGCGCCGTCAACCTTGGCGCGCCCTTCCCCGTTCCCGCCAGCAGCCGACTCAATCCGCGCACGTCGCCGTAACGGCGCGGTGTAATGCCTCGGACTCCGCGCATCACTGCGCGGTGCCGAGCGCCCCACCCCCTTCAAGCGCGGCAGTCCATTTGGTCGGCGGCACGGTTGCGTGTAGCATAGAAGTCCGTTTCACCTCGACTCCATCAAAAAATATGAACTTAGACCGCGTACCCGCCGGCCGGGATTTGCCTAATGACTTCAACGTCGTGATCGAAATTCCGATGCGTGGCGACCCGATCAAATACGAACTCGATAAGACCACCGGTGCGATGTTCGTCGACCGCTTTATGTCGACAGCCATGCACTATCCGTGCAACTACGGTTACATTCCGAAGACGCTATCGAAGGATGGCGATCCGGTTGACGTACTGGTGATCACACCGGTGCCGCTGATCTCCGGTGTCGTCGTGCGTTGCCGCCCGATCGGCATGTTGCAAATGACGGACGAAGCCGGCGGTGATGCCAAGTTGCTCGCCGTGCCGGTCGATAAGCTGTGTAATCTCTATCGCACGATCGTATCGCCGCGGGATTTTCCCGAAGAAACCTTGGCGCAAATCTCTCATTTCTTCCAGCACTATAAAGATCTGGAACCGGGCAAGTGGGTGAAGGTCGAAGGTTGGGTGGGGCCGGAAGAAGCCAAGGCGGAAATTCTCGATGGTGTGAAAAGCTATGGGTCGGCGAAGGACAAGCCTCTCTATTAGTTGTCATTCCCGTGAAAACGGGAATCCATTCGGCATTGATAGACTCAACATGGATTCCCGCTTTCGCGGGAATGACACCGTGGAGAGGCGTATGGCCTTAGGCCACCCCGTGGATATTGCCTCACAGCGGTGCATTGCCTAGGAGCCGCTCCCACACTTGCCTCGCAGGCCGATGCTCGAATAATTAAGTAATCGCCATGAATGAAATCGCAAAACATTTCGGCTCGCTAAAATCCACCGCGCCATTTTGGTCGCTGCGCTACGCGGAAGAACAATCGGAAATGCTTGCCGTGCGCGACGATGTCGTCGAGCCCGCGCATTTATCGAACGATCGCGGCGCGATGTTGACCGCAATGGTGGACGGCGGTTGTGGTTATGCCGCCACCAGCGATCTGTCGCCTGCGGGACTGCAAGCGGCGCTCGACCGCGCCACCGAATGGGCGCGGGTGACGCGGCATGCCAGCGTCATCGCCTACGACCCCGCGAGCATGCCTAACCCGCGTGGCGGCTGGCGCTCGCCGCCTTCGGCAATTTCCCTCGGGTCGCGGCGCGAACAATACGACATGCTGGCCGCCGAATGCCGCGCCGCGCGGATCGACGATCGCATCGTCGATCGCTATGTCAGCGTCAATATCGTCAACGGCGAACAGCTTTACTTGAGCAACAACGGTGCCGAGATCCATCAGCAATTTCGTTTCACCATCCCCCACGCCTATGTCGCGGCGAATCGCGACAGCGAAACGCAAACGCGCAGCCTGGGTTTTGCACAACAAGGCGGCGCCGACATTTTGCAGCGTGCGAAATTCTTCGGCTGCGGCCAACGATTGGCTGAAGAAGCGCTCCAGCTCTTGCTCGCAGCCAATTGCCCGAGCGGGAAAATGGATCTGCTATTGCTGCCGGAACAAATGATGTTGCAGATTCACGAGTCCATCGGCCATCCATTGGAGCTAGATCGCATTCTCGGCGACGAGCGCAACTATGCCGGCACGAGCTTTGTCACGTTGGACATGTTCGGCGAATATCAATACGGCTCGCCGCTGCTGAACGTCACCTACGATCCGTCGCACCCGGAAGAGCTCGCCTCGTTCGCGTATGACGATGAAGGCGCGCGCGCGGAAAAACAGTTCTTGATTCGTAACGGTGTGCTCGAACGTCCGCTCGGCGGACAACTTTCGCAACGCCGCGCCGGTCAATCCGGCGTCGCCAATTCCCGTGCGTCGAGTTGGAATCGCGCGCCGATCGATCGCATGGCCAATTTGAATGTCGAACCGGGCGACACGCCATTGGAAAAGATGATCGCGAGCGTAGAACGCGGTATTTTGATGACGACCAACCTGTCCTGGTCCATTGACGATTCGCGCAATAAGTTTCAGTTCGGCTGCGAATGG
>JANNMV010000244.1:0-5433 GCA_031398205.1 Pseudomonadota bacterium
CGCCGGTCGGCAAATCCTTTACGTTTGAGCGCACGCAACTCGTTGGCGTCGATATCGTCAAGCTGGCGTTTCTCGAGATCGAGCTCAATATCGACAATCTCTTTAATCTGCGACAAAAACCACGGATCGATCTTGGTGTAGTCGTAAATTTCTTTGAGCGTCATACCCACGCCAAACGCATCGGCCACGTACCACAACCGCTCGGCGCGCGGATAGGCGAGTTCGTCGCCGATCTTTTCCATGTCGACGGTCTTGAGATTGAATCCATCGACGCCGACCTCAAGCCCGCGCAGTGCTTTTTGCAGGGATTCTTGGAACGTGCGGCCCATGGCCATGACTTCGCCGACAGATTTCATTTGCGTCGTGAGCCGGTCGTCCGCCTGCGGGAATTTCTCGAAGGCGAAACGCGGCACTTTGGTCACGACGTAGTCGATGGTTGGCTCGAACGATGCGGGCGTCGCGCCGCCGGTGATATCGTTGCGCAGTTCGTCAAGCGTGTAGCCCACCGCCAGCTTAGCCGCGACTTTCGCGATCGGAAATCCGGTGGCCTTCGATGCGAGCGCCGAGGAGCGCGACACGCGCGGATTCATCTCGATGATCACCATGCGACCGTCTTCCGGATTGATGCCGAACTGCACATTCGAGCCGCCGGTCTCCACGCCGATCTCGCGCAAGCACGCGATCGACGCATTGCGCATGATCTGGTATTCCTTGTCCGTCAAGGTTTGCGCGGGCGCGACGGTGATGGAGTCGCCGGTGTGCACGCCCATCGGATCGAGGTTCTCGATGGAGCAGATGATGATGCAATTATCATTTTTATCGCGCACCACTTCCATCTCGAATTCTTTCCAGCCGATGACAGATTCTTCGACGAGCAATTCCTTAGTCGGCGAAGCTTCCAGTCCACGCTCGCAAATCGCCATGAATTCTTCTTGGTTATACGCGATGCCGCCGCCGGAACCGCCAAGCGTAAACGACGGCCGGATGATGGTCGGATAGCCGACCATGGCTTGCACCTGCATCGCTTCTTCCATGGAATGCGCCAATGCGGAACGCGGTGAATCCAAACCGATCTTGGCCATGGCGTGTTTAAATTTTTCGCGATCTTCGGCTTTGTCGATCGCCTCTTTGGTCGCGCCGATCATTTGCACGTTATATTTTTCCAGCACACCATGCTTGGCGAGATCGAGCGCGCAGTTCAGCGCCGTCTGCCCACCCATGGTCGGTAGCAGCGCATCGGGACGTTCCTTGGCGATGATTTTCTCGACGACTTGCCAGGTGATCGGCTCGATGTAAGTCACGTCCGCCATATTCGGATCGGTCATGATCGTCGCCGGATTGGAGTTCACCAAGATGACCTTGAAACCCTCTTCACGCAGCGCCTTGCAAGCTTGGGCGCCGGAGTAATCGAATTCGCACGCCTGGCCGATAATGATCGGGCCGGCGCCGATAAGGAGGATGGATTTAATGTCGGTGCGTTTTGGCATTTAGTCTTCGCTTACGACAAAACCGATAGGGCGTTTTTTCTTCGATATCGGTGGCGTCATCAATTGGCTAATTACTTCAAAAACAACCTGGAATTTTTTGTCGTATTTTTGCTCAAGCGCATTCAATTTCTTTGCTCGCTCTTTATTCCCCTCGAGCATGCTTCTTAATTTAACGAAGGTACGCATGATCTCGATATTTACTGCAATGGCGCGTTCGCTACGCAACACCCCCGAAAGCATAGCCACCCCTTGTTCGGTAAATGCATAAGGATTCGCTCGGCGAGCCCCACTCCAATTTGAAGTCACAAATTGTGACTTTACAAATCTAGCTTCTTGATTTGTAAGCTGAAACATAAAATCTGCCGGAAATCTTTCGACATTACGTTTTACGGCCTGAATCATCACTTTGGTTTCAACACCATACAATGCGGCAAGGTCGTGGGACAGCGTAACTCGCAGTTCGCGAACTACAAGAATTCCAGATTGAATCACTTCATCAGCAGGAAGCGATTCTAATTTTTTAGCCGACGCGATTTTCTTAATTGGCATCGCCCTTATTCATCATCTTCACAAACCGATCAAACAAACAGCCCACTTCGTGCGGCCCCGGACTCGCCTCGGGATGACCTTGAAAGCTAAACGCGGGCACGTCCGTTCGCTCGAGGCCTTGCAAGCTGCCATCGAACAACGAGCGATGGGTAGCGCGCACATTGCCAGGTAATGTTTTCTCGTCGACGGCGAAACCGTGGTTCTGGCTGGTGATGTAGACGCGGCCGGTATCCAAATCCTGCACCGGATGATTCGCGCCGTGGTGGCTGAATTTCATTTTGATGGTTTTCGCGCCCGAGGCCAGGCCGAGCAGTTGGTGGCCGAGGCAGATGCCAAAGGTCGGCGTATTGGTCGCGACAATTTCTTGTATCGCTTTGATGGCGTAGTCGCACGGTTCCGGATCGCCCGGTCCATTGGACAAAAACACGCCGTCGGGTTTGAGTGCAAGCACGCTCGACGCGGGCGTTTGCGCAGGCACGACCGTGAGCCGACAACCGCGCTCGGCCAGCATGCGCAGAATATTATTCTTCACGCCGTAATCGTAGGCGACCACGTGGAGAGGCGCATGGCCCCAGGCCACCCCGTCAGTGATGGCTTTGAAGCCGACACCCAACTCCCACACGCCTTCGCGCCACTCGAATGGTTTGTTGCAGCTTACGACTTTCGCGAGGTCCATGCCGGCTAATCCTGGAAATCCGCGCGCGTGCGTCAACGCCGCATCCAGATCGATTTTCCCCGCCATGATGCAACCACTTTGCGCGCCTTTTTCTCGCAGAATTCGGGTCAAGCGTCGCGTATCGATATCCGCAATGCCTACCACCTCACCGGCCCGCAGATAAGAGGACAAATCTTGCTCGCTACGAAAATTACTCAGCAATCGCGGCAGATCGCGAATCACCAAGCCCGCAGCGAAAATACGGTGGGATTCGACGTCCTCTTTATTAATACCGGTGTTGCCGATATGGGGATAAGTCAGCGTGACGATCTGGCCGCAATAGGACGGATCCGTCAAAATTTCCTGATAGCCAGTCATCGCGGTGTTAAACACCACCTCACCAACGGAATGACCTACAGCGCCAATGGAAGCGCCGTGAAAAATCGAGCCGTCAGCAAGAACTAAAACGGCGGGCTCGTGGTGCAAGGTCATTTAGGACTCCGATGCAAGACCCCGAAAGATATCTCTTTTTTAAAACGGGGCAAAAACTCAGTGCGCAAAAAAACGGGAAAGGTCGTGTGACCGTTCCCGTTTTCTTATTTGTCGGATTCTACCGCAAATGGGCGGTTAGGGCAATTGCGCGACATTGCGCGAAAGGCAAATACAATCGGCCTGACACCACTACGCCTTTAGCTCTACCCCATCCGGATGATGACATTTATGGCTTAAGACGTAGTGTATTTGTAACAGTAACGCCGTATTCTGCTTTCCATCAACTACAGCATTGCGCGTAACGTCAATGCGTTTATGCAGTTGAAGTGCAAGCGCACTAATTAAACTTGTTAAGGAGAAAATCATGTTTGCAAAGCAATTGTATCTAGGTCTGGCAATCGTATCCGTCGCAGCGGCGGCCCAAGCCGGCGCCGGCAACCCGCTCCAGCCGAATTTTTACTGGAACAGCGCGCCGGAGGTTCAAGCAGCAACATCGAGCGCAACGCGGTATATCGATAGTCGCAACCCGTTAAACCCGGCCTACGCTCACGTCACGTTCGACACAACCTGGCAACCCACGGCTTACTCAATGGGCCCGGGCTATCGCGATAGCGGCAATCCACTGCATCCAAGCTTTACACGATGACAGCGCAACGGAAGGGCTAGTATTTGGCCCTTCCGCTTATTGACGATCAACCTGAAGGCGCGTGGCCTTGGCCCAAGGCCTCCCCGTAGGCCAGCCCCTGGATTCTGGGCTACAGGTCACGCCGCCAAACGTAGTTCCGCAGAAATTAAATCCCAGGGAACAAACACTTTCTCATCCGCGTCCTTTTCAATTAATCCTAGCGCGCTTAGACGGCTCACATCTGAATGCACATTCTTATAATGCCGCTTCAATTTTTTCGCGAGTTCGTAAATCGTGAGTTCGCCTTCGCGACGCAATGTCTCCAACAACGTCCAACGCGCGGGCGTAAGTGTTGACGTAAGTAGCGGCAAAGTTGAAAACGTCAACCGCTCAATCGTTTGCATTTTCTTGCCGGAGGCCGTTTTTTCCCACACGGCCTCAAACCGATCGAGCGATTCTTTAACATTTCCCACACCAATTTGAATTGTCTTATTCATCTTCATAGCCGCCTATCCTTTTCACATCACGCCAAAAATCCGATCGCAACTTTCGTACCGATTCGAAATTGTAGTCAACCTCCTCAGCACCGTAATGTTTGTGATCGCCCCTTCCAGTTTCATTGTCGTAGCGCACCAAGCATTCTCCTTCTGGACTACCGAAATAGAGGCGATACTTCAATCCATGCGTGCGATCAGGGGACGCTTGGGGCAATCGCCAAATGACGATTTCGATGATCGCACCATCAAGCATCACTAATTTTTCGCGCAATAACAGTGCCGCCTTCATATATGGCATTATACGCCATATAGCGTATCGCGCTAAACGGTCGTTAAGACGAACGTGGCAGCGCGATTATTTCCAGCGTAGCCGCCCGTCCGTCGGCTACGAATATCCAGAAATGTACGTGCCAATGTTCGGCAATGATTACAAACCCGCCGCCCACATCGAAGCGGCGTACCAAGAAGCCCTCGCCCACCGCTGGTACCTCACCGCGCGGCATATCACCCTGTACGACGACTACAGCTTCGACCGCACCGCGCCCATCAACCTCGATCCGTTCATGGAAATTATCGCGCGGCATTTCAAACAGCCCGCCGATTGACTGGGCAACGACAACGGCCCGACGGCGCACATGTGGCGCACGATTATTGATCCGGGTAAGCTGCTTTAACGAACAGATTTTCTAGCGCGCCCCCTCCACATCCTACTTGACCAAGTGGGGTTTTAATTCAGAAATCAGAATAGTATTCACTCATGGTCAGTTCGCGCCTGCCGCCGAGGTGAGACGCGAGATGCTGTGACACAAACGACAATCCGGTTGAAGTGTGAGGGCGCTGACTTAGTTTTCGTAAGGAGAAAATCATGTTTGTAAAGCAATTGTATTTAGGAGTCGCAATCATTTCCGCTGCGGCGTCCGCTCAGGCAATTGCCGAGGCGGCCAACCCGCTCCACCCCAGCTATTACTGGGGCAACACGCCGGAAGTCCAAGCCGTAAATTCCGACGCAAAGCCATACGTCGATAGCCGCAATCCGTTAAGCCCGACCTATGCTCACGTCACGGTCGACTCAAAATGGCAACCCGCGGCTCATTCAATGGGCCCGGGCTATCGCGATAGTAATAATCC
>JANNMV010000269.1:0-23210 GCA_031398205.1 Pseudomonadota bacterium
AAAGCGTATCGCGATCCCTGGAATCGGATCGAACGCACACATGTTGATGGCGAGCATGCTCGCCTACGTCGGCATTGATCCGACAAAACATGTTTCTTGGGTCACGGGGTCAAAGTATGATGATTCGGCGCCGTTCATCGATCGCAAAGCCGACGCGATTGTGGCATTTGCGCCTTTATAACAGGAATTACACGCTAAGAAAGTCGGACATGTCATCCTCAATACCACGCCAGGCCGTCCGTGGTCCCAATACTTTTGTTGCGTAGTGCTCGGAAATCGTGGTTTTGTTGCAACTCATCCGGTCGCGACAAAACGAGCGCGGCGCGCCGGAACTGCATCCGGATTTCGATTGGTTCGTCACCGAAGCGGGTAGGCTCGGCAAATACGTCATGATTCGTCATAACCTGACGGTTGCGTACGACGGTAATCCACAAACCGGCGAGAGCAAAGAATATCTGCACGATTTTTTCGCGGCAAATCGCTGCGAGGTTGTGTCATCGTTGCCTTGCTACCAAGAATATTTCACCGACGCGCAACGCGGCAGCGGCGTGTTCCAAAAAAGCATACGCGGACTAAATAAACTCAATTCGCTGGGCGATGGCATGGAAGGATCGGGACTCAAGCTCAAGTTGGTCTACAACCCGGTCGGCCCATACTTGCCACCCGCGCAAGCCGCCCTCGAAGCCGATTACAAACGCGAACTGAAAACGAAATTCAACATCGATTTCAACCAGCTTTACACCATCACCAACATGCCCATCAACCGCTTCAAACTGCATCTCGATAAATCCGGCCAGTACGAAGCCTACATGGATAAATTGCTAGCTGCGTTCAATCCTGTAGCAGCCACAGGCGTCATGTGTCGCAACCTCATAAGCGTCAGTTGGGAAGGTAAACTCTACGACAGCGACTTCAACCAAATGCTGGAAATCGAAGCGCAAGGAAAGTCCGGAAAAGCGCCGAGCATTTTCGATTTTGACTTCGATCAATTGATGTCGCGACGCATACGATTTGACGATCATTGCCTCGGATGTACGGCGGGTGCGGGTTCGTCTTGTGGTGGAGCGACGGCTAGAACAAAGAGTTAATAGCTTGAGCGCCCCCCATGGCCCGAGGCCAGCGGCTGGCCTCGGGCTACCCCGTCCCAGCCCCCGTCCCCCATTCGGAAGACAAGGGAAGAAGACAAGACATTCCCGCCCCCTGTCTCCCGAATGGGGAACAGGGGAGGATTAGGGTGGGGGGCAGCGCCGCATCGCAATACGATGCACATTTAAAGATTCGCAAGGTTCAGTGAACGTTCATCGCCGAGCCACGCTTTCTCCAGCAATTGTTGCGCGGCTTTCGCACTTGCCCCGTCGCCACGCCGTTTGAAAACCTCAGTCAAACCGTACAATGCCCAGCCGTTGTTGGGGGCACGTACTAGGCTGGCGCGGAACGTTTCTTCCGCGCTCGCCGCATCTCCGGCCAGTAACTGCGCTGCGCCGAGGGATTGCCGAATCGGGTAATACCAATACGGTGGCTCCGAATACGCAAGCGTATCCGCAAGCGCAACTGCCGTTTCAAAATGTTTGACGACTGCCTTTAAATCTTTGTTGGATTGGGCGATTCGGGCATTTGCGAGGTGCTTCGCGACTTGCAGTACTTCTTTCGCCGGCACGCCACCGCCGATCAAATTCGTGAAGTCGGCCGTTTGCTCCAGTTTGGCGATTTCATCCACTTCGGCTTGCGCTGCGGCCGAATCACCTGCGGCAGCAAGGCCAGTAGCACGAGCGTAGCGCCACATTGCTTGCACGTACGGAAATTCCTCACCCGGATCCGATAACGCGAGGATAGTCTTGGTGTCACTAAACTGCGCGTGCGCGAAATACGGCGCGGCTTTGATCGGTTGTACCCAAGCGATGTTCCTAGCCGCTGCATCGGAAACGATTTTTTCAAGCTTGTTGGCTGACTCGATCACCGTTGCCCCATCACCTGCCATCTGTGCGGAAACCATCAATGAGTGCACATTGTGCGGGTAGTAGCCTTGTGGATAAATGCCGATTGGCGCGGCACGCTTGATGTAGTTTTCGTCGGCGATCACGCCCTGCCGATTCGCTTCGATCGCTTCCTTATACATGCCGACGCGGAAGAAAGTGTGAAACGGCATATGCACGACATGGCCGGCGCCCGGCATGAGCTTGCCTAAGCGCTGCGCGTGCGGTAACGCACGCGCGGGATCGCTTGAGGCTTCGGTCAGATGAATGTAATAATGAATCGCGCCGGGATGATTTGGCGATCGTTGTAGCACTTTCTCCAATAGCGCCATGATTTCCGAAACACGCCCTTTGGGTTGAACACCGCCAGCTTCCCAGTAGTCCCAAGGCTGCAAGTCCATGAGGGATTCTGTGTATTGCATGAGAATTTGATCATCACCCGGATAGTCACCGGCGACTTTTTGCATCGCATCTGCGTAGGCCTTATCCAACGGCGCACGATCGGCTGGAGCGTCCTTCGCGTAACGCATGCTGAGCGCCTCGATCAATGCCCGCTCCTTCGGCGTTGCTTTTCCAGCTAAAGCCCGAGCTTTATTTATGGCATCGAACGCAGGTCCGGCAGACGCAGCGTCCATTCCCGCATTGATGTTCGGTCCGAGCACCAGCGCCTCGCCCCAATAGCATATGGCGCAATCGGGATCGAGCGTGCGCGCCTTGCGAAACGAACGAACTGCTTCGAGGTGATTAAAGGCGTAGGCTAAGCGCAATCCCTGATCGAAAAATTGTTGCGCCTGCTGATTGGCCGTCGTGATTGGATAGTGCATCGTGCCCAAATCATCCGCAAGCACCGGATTAGCATCGGCATGCGCGATCGACTCGGCATCTGGCAAGGCATTGCTGAACGGACCGATCTCGGTCTTCGCCACCTTGTTGGCGCTCTCTTGCTGCGCCATTACCAGACGAAAGAAAGTCTTGAATTGCGGCCTGTTTTGCTGCGGCGCACAATACGGTACGCCGATAGTCGTCAGCAAAAGGTTTGCCTTAGCATTTTGCACCGCCTGGTACTCATCGAAAGCCGTTGCGCCGATGAGACCGGCACCGATTAATACTGTGACGAATAGTTTGCGCTTCCACATGGTCTTGTGCCTCCGTTGGTAGTGGTGAGGTTGTACGGAGCGAACTCGGTACACGAAACGCATTGTTTCGCGCTTAAAACGACGCCGCAACCCTACAAATGTAGTACTACAAATGCAGGGTTCAATTTCGCGCTAGTTGGGCATACACTCTAGAAGTTCCGCTGCGGCGGTAGTTAAGGAGATGCGCGATGGACTATGAAGAATCGGGTCGCCGCCGTTTTCTAACCGGTGCCGCTTCGCTGAGTGCTGCAGCTTTACTTGGCACGGCCAGGCCAATTTGTGCTGAGTCGCCGCCTGAAGTCAAAAGAATTCGCTTGGCGCACGACATTGCTGTCTGTTACGCGCCGCAGTACCTCGCGGAGGAATTCCTTTATTTGGAGGGCTTTACTCAGGTGGAATGGATAAAGGTACCCACCTCTACCGCACTCGCGGACCTAGATTCGGGTGCCGCCGACATAACCATGGAAGCAACGCCCGCCTTGGTTTATGCGATCGATCGCGGCGCCAAATTCGTGATTCTCGGCGGTATTCACGCCGGGTGTTACGAGCTTTTCGGCCACGAAAATGTCCAAAGCGTGCGCGACTTAAAGGGCAAGCGTGTCTCGATATACGATGCGTTTGGCGGCTCCGATCACGTTTTGCTGTCCAGTATGCTGGCTTATGTCGGGATCAATCCTAATAGCGTGAAGTGGGTTCCGGACGACAAATCCGGAAACGCGATGCAGCGCTTCATCAACCGCGAAGTGGATGCGTTTATGGGGTTCGCGCCACAGCCGCAGGAGTTGCGCGCGCGCAAGATTGGGCATGTCCTTCTTAATACGACTGAGGATCGCCCGTGGTCGCAGTATTTTTGCTGCGCGGTAGTGGCGAGCCGTGAATTCGTTTCGCGCTATCCCGCTGCGACCAAACGCGCGCTACGCGCTTACCTGAAAGCAGCCGATGTATGCTCGAAGGAACCGGAGCGCGTTGCCCGTTATCTCGTTGAAAAAGGTTTCGAACCGCGTTATGAAATCGGGCTCGAAGTGATCAAGAGTTTGCCGTACGCGCGCTGGCGGGAAGCAAATCCGGAAGATACGCTTCGCTTTCATGCGCTGCGCTTGCATGAGGTGGGAATGATCAAATCCAATCCCAATACACTGATTGCCCGAGGCACCAATTGGCGATTTTTGAACGAACTAAAGAAAGAGTTGAAGGCGTGAAATCTCACGGAACATGCTTGTAGATGCCCGTGGATATTGTCTCTCAAGGCATGCCATGTTATGGGCCAATATCCATGAGGCTCTTCGGCAATCAATTAAATTGATTTGCAATTCGGGTTCACGTTGAATTAATTTTTATTTGGATGACGTTGAAGTCGGTATGATTAAAAAGTCGCCAAACAAACTTGTCGCGCGAGGTGTCGACTGGCGCTTCTTGAATGAATTGAAGAAGGAGTTGAAAGCGTGATGCGCTATGCGTGCCGCCTGAAGACGCGCATGGATGCTGGCGTTAAAGACAGGCAAGGCCAGGAATCAATATCCATGCGCCATTTCGAGCAAGTGTCCTGCTCGATCAAATCCCAACGCGATTACGAATTAAGACAGCCAATCCAGAACTTTCAATCCTTTGACGCGCTGGAACTCGCTGATGTTCGCCGTTACGACGTTTGCCTTTATTGCCAGTGCGTGGGATGCGATCAGCAGATCATTGTTGCCAATCAGCGTCCCCGCTCGTTCCAGTTCGGTGCGAATCTTTCCGTAACTTACGCTTGCCTCAACCGGGTAATCGAGCAGTTCAAAGCGCGACAGAACTTCGTCCCGCGCAATCGCGTTGGCGTTGCCGCGCGCACTTTTGGCGACACCAAAACGAAGCTCGGCTACCGTGATCGCCGAAATGCAGATTTCGCCGATGGATCGACCGGATACTCGGCGCAACACGCGCTCGAAACCAGGCCGCCGATTAATCAAATAAACACAGATGTCCGTATCGAGCAGGACGAGCATCAGAATTTGCGGGTCTGCGGCGGCGCGTTTTCTCCGCGCTCAATGGCGCCTTGGAAATCTTGCAGGACGCTCATGAGATCGTCGAACGCGTATCGGCGCGGTAATAGCAGCACACCGCCGGCGTGGCGCTTAACGACGACTTCGTCCTCTTCGAATCGAAACTCTTTCGGCAAGCGAACGGCTTGGCTGTTGCCGTGTTGAAATATTTTTGCGGTTTTCATATTGCACGAATTTAAATAGATACACAGAGTATATATATTCACTAAAACGAAGGCAAGTTCAGTTAGGAGGCCATGTCATGCGGAATCGGAAGGAACTCGCAGCTGTTTTAGCGGCGGTATTATTAACTAACACGATTGTATGCGCAGATTCCCTAAGTTTGTTACCCCGAATCGGCCCCGCGCCATCGTTCTTGCTCACGACGCAAGACAACGCCCAACTTAAGCTGACTGAGTTACGAGGCAAGGTCGTCGCGGTCACCTTCATTTTTACCACCTGCAAGGACACCTGTCCGGTGCTGACGGCGAAGCTGGTGGGCGTGCAGCGCAAGCTGGCTGCCGACATCAGCCCCAATATTGCATTTGTCGCGATCAGCCTCACACCGAAACATGACACCCCGGACGTGCTGAAAGCCTATGCTGACGCGCACAACGCGGACTTATCGCGATGGTCCTTTTTGACCGGTGACGCAAAACAGATCCAGGCGCTGGCGAAGCAATATGGCGTGTTCGTCAAAGCTAAGAAATCTCCCGACGATGTCGATCACGGTTTCTTGACTTCGATTATCGATCGCGCCGGCATCATTCGCGTGCAATACATGGGCGTGCGCTTCGAGCCGAATGAGTTGCTAGCGGATTTGCAGGCATTGGTTAAGGAGGTCGCGTCGCCGTGATGCAATGGCTGCCGCGCTGGGTGGCTGGGTTGCGTGCCACCATTCACACCAAATTGCTGGCGGCGTTTCTGTTAATCGCACTTTTGTTGTTGAGCGCGGCAGCAGTCGGCTTAATGGCGCTGACGGAGATGAATAAACGCGCGCAAGAAACGGCGCAGTTGCAGCGCAAGATCGCCGCCTATCGGCAACTCAGTCACGATTCAATTACCCAACTGTATGGCGTCGCGACGGCGTTGTTGCAACCGGAAGAACGGCGATTGGATGCAACGTTGCGACAACTCAAACAATTCGGCTACGACCTCGATCGCTTGCAATACCTGTCCCAGGATGAAATCGAAGTGATAGGGCGGGTGCGCAGCGACTTTGAGGAGTTCATCAAAATTGTCACGGGTGCGGTTGAACTCATCCGTGAAGGCAAATCTGACGAGGGTCGGAAATTACAGCTCAGCGTAGCATCACCGCTTGCGGACCGGCTGGAGCGGCTGACCAACGAACTGGTGAATAAAGCGGAGGCGGATTTGGTCGGGGGCATCGAACTCGCCAACAACGCCTATTTACGTTCGCGCCAGACAGTAATCACCTGCGCAATCGTCAGCCTTATCCTAGCATTGGGATTAGGGTACATGATCTCCTGGTCGCTGATTAGTCCGATCAAACAAATGGAATCCCGCATGAGTGAGATCGCGATCGGGAATTTTGCCAATCGCGTCACCATTCCCAATCACGACGAACTCGGCGCATTGGCGGGCGACGTGAATCGCATGAGCGAGGAACTGGGACGCCTCTACGCGCAAGTAGAAGCGGAGCGCGAAAACGCCGAGCGCGCCAACCTGGACAAATCGCGTTTTCTCGCCGCAGCGAGCCACGATCTGCGCCAGCCGATGCATGCGCTTAATCTTTGGGTGAGTAATTTGCGCTTGGCGCTCGAGCGCGGCGACGACAACGCTGCGCGCGGCGCGGCGGCAACCATCGAAGATGCTTGCAAATCGATGAGCGCGTCGTTTAACGCCATTCTTGATCTAAGCAAATTCGATGCGCGCGGAATCAAAGCGGAACTCAGCGACATCAATTTGGGCCACATGCTGCAACAGCTCCATGCGGAATTCGCACCGATCGCGCGGCAGAAGGGCTTGGCGTTGCGGCTGCGCTTAAGTCCGCACGGGCCGGTCCACGTGCGCAGCGATTTGGTTTTGCTGGGGCGCTCGCTTCGCAACTTGGTCGGTAACGCAATTAAATATACGCATCAAGGCGGCGTTGTGCTGGGCGAGATTGTGCGCGGCGATAAAATCGAAATCGCAATCTACGATTCGGGCATTGGCATTGCGGCCGAACATCAACAGGATATTTTTGCGGAGTTCTTCCAAGTGGCGAATCGCGAGCGCGATCAGCGGCGGGGATTGGGCTTGGGCCTGGCGATCGTGCGGCGAAGCGTCGAGATGCTGGATGGCCATCGGCTTGATTTCTTTTCGCGGGTGGGACGTGGATCACGTTTTTCCATCACACTGCCGCGCGTGGCCATAACTTCAGAGCAGATACTTCCGTTAGATCGCTCGCCGCGCTCGGGGCGCATACCGGGTTCGTATGTCGTCGTCGTCGACGATGAGCCTCGAGTATTGCAAGGCTTGGTCGAATTGCTGAGAAATTGGGGATGTTTGGTCGAAGGCGGCCGCTCGGGCGTCGAAGTGATGTGCGCCGTCAATCAAAACGAACGATTGCCGGATTTGTTGATCGCAGATTTACGCTTGGCCAACGGCGAGACGGGATTGGACGTGGCGCGCTTGCTGCATCGAAGTATGTCGGCGCAAACGCCGGTACTTATTTTGACCGGCGATCCAATCGCGAATGTAGCGCTCGATGACCCGCGCGTTCCGCTCAAGCTGATTCACAAACCGATTGTGGATACGATGCTGCGCGAGGTACTGGAGGATTTACTTCCGGCGCGGCAATATGTTTGTTCGCCCCCGCCCTAGCCCGCGCTTCTCGCAAGCGCGGGGAATTTGGCCCCTTCCCCCGCGCTTGGGGAAAGGTTAGGACGGGGGTCGCCCTAGGCTGGCCACTGGCCTAGGGTTCCGGGGGCAATTCGGACTTGCCTAGTACGATCCCCCGCCTAGCCACATCCAGCACAAGCTGGGTCCGATTGGTGACGCGGAATACGGCGAGCAGTTCGCTCACATAACCACGTGCGGTAGTTTCAGCGATATCCAGGCGTCGCGCGATGCTCTTGTTTGGCAGTCCTTGTACCAGCAATCGCAGCACGTCCATTTGTCGAGGTGTCAGCCCAAGATCTTGCGCCCGGGTCGGCGCCACTGACTCAACTATCGCAATGGGTGCAGCCACATCGCCGGTCATGGAAACCGGAACCGTCACGCATCCGGAAACGGCCATCTTGAGTGCATGCCATAACAGTTTTGGATCATCGGCTGATTTCGGAATGAAACCCATTGCGCCGCGTTTAATTGCATCCAGCACGGTTTCGCGTTCCTCCTGACCGGACAATACAACGACCGGTAAATCGGGATGGGCATGCTTTAGATCGGACAGCGCTTCCAAGCCCGGTTTGTCGGGCAAGCCTAAATCTAGAAGCACCAGGTCAAAGGTTTCCGTGGCAGCTTTGTCCAAGCATTCGCGCGCCGAGCGGGCGTGCGCAACTGCAATACCCGGATCAAGCGACTTCAGCAAAAGCGCGGCGCCTTCGCGGAAAATTCCGTGATCGTCGACAAGCAATATATTGATGATTACTCCTCCCCCGGCAATATGGATTAAATAATGCTGGGCACGCCGGCGACTGTCAACAAGGATCTACGAAATTAAACCTTGGGCGTTAAGAATCCCTTTGATCTCGGCCAGCCGCGAATTTCCATCGAGCAGTTCCAATAACCGCTGCTTAGTGGGTAGCGGCAACGGCAACACTTCCGCGAGACGGTTGCCGACCCAGACGCCATCGTCGAACTGCAGGGGCTCAAGAAAATGTTGCGCGCCCACGCCTTCAATGATCGCTCTGAGCACATCGACACAGGCGGCAAACTCGGCCGCGATGCTATGTGGTTCGTCGTGGGCAATGGTTTCCACTTCGCCGATTAACAACCCATCGGTTTGACTGCGATGATCGAGCACGCGAAAGCGTTCGCGTCCTTGGGCGACTATTTGCAGGATGCCCAGTTGCGGCATGTCCCAATGAATAATTTTCGCGATACAGCCGACCTCAAACGGCGCGGCGGGCGCGCCAACTTCCGCACCTTGTTTGATGCCGCACACGCCGAAAGGCAATTCGTCACGCAGGCAGGCTTTACCCATTTCTAAATAGCGTTGTTCGAATAATTTTAATGGCAACAAACCGCCAGGAAACAAAATTGTTCCGAGCGGAAAGAGTGGGATGGTTTGTGTGGGCACGAAATGTTATTGCTCTGTAGGGCGCGTCAATATTGGCTCTTCAGGCATGGGCCTTAGAGATCCACGCTGCGAGCGGGCCCTGGCAGAGGTGCTGTTTCGGGCGAGTTTAAGATTCGTGTAGCGATGATGCCGTTTACCAATCCAAACACAACTGCCGCCATGGCAAGAATAGGAATCAAATAAACAATTCCCTTGTGCGGAATGAGCCACAAATAAACGATCACCAATTGTCCCGCTATATGAGCGATGGAGGAGAGCAGGCTGTGGGTGACCGGACCGAATAGGCTGCGCGGTAAGCGTGAGGTCAACATCAGCATCAGCAGACTGCATGTGGCGCCGCTTAGGCTCAAGAAAAATGTCGGCGTTAGGAACGAGCCGAAAAACAGACTGCCGGCGATGACACGCAGTGCGGATACCCAGATCGCCGCGCGCAATCCTTGCTGATACAGCACCAGCAACACCACAATGTTTGCCAGCCCCGGCTTCACGCCCGGAATGGGCGAAGGGAAAACCGATTCCGCCATCGAGAGTGCGATCGCCAGCGCCGCCATCCAGGCAAGGCGATGGTCTTCCGCGGTCGCGTGATCAGTAATTGAGGGAGTCGACACGATTTTGGCTCGCGGCAATTTCGATACTGACTTGATTCGGCAAGCACAGGGCGATCTCGCCCGCGTGTTGCAACCAGCCCTGGCGCACGCAATACTGCTTGGGGCTAGGATCGCGTGCGATGCGCGCGCGCTGATTTTGCACTTCCACAACGGTGGTGCCGAGTGGGCCATCGATCGCGAGGGTTCGATTGCGCAGCAGGCTCAGCTCCGATACTACGGCGCCTTTGCTACGCACGACCAAGGTGCCGCCGACGCCTTGTTTCCATAGCGCCACACAGAGCCAGGCAATAAAAAACGCAACCACGCCCAGCGTCAGGAAATCGCCGGGCTTAAAAAGCTTGTTCACCGTCACGATAGAGCCCGCGATGCCGTACCTGCACTTGCTGCGATTTCCCAAAGCGCGCCGCTAACTGTTCGGCAAAGTAGACGGAGCGATGTTGCCCGCCGGTGCAGCCGATGGCAATGGTAAGCGAACGCCGATTGTCGCGCACGAAATCCGGCAGCCAACGCGCTAGGAATTGTTCGATGTCAGTGAGCATATTCTGCACCGCGGGCAAGGATTCAAGAAAGTCTATGACGGGTTGATCCTTTCCTGTCAGCGGACGTAACTTGGGATCGTAGTACGGGTTGGGTAACGGTCGCACGTCGAAGACAAAATCCGCGTCGCGCGGGATACCATTTTTGAAGCCGAATGACTGGAAGAACAATGTGAGTTTGCCATCGTCGAGATTGATAAATTCGCGCACCCACGCGCGTAACGCGTTCGGCCCCAAATCACTGGTGTCGATGTGATGGGCGCGCTCGGTGACGGCGGAAAGGATATTGCGTTCCCAGGCGATGCATTCGTGCAAGGTGCGTTGGTCATTGGCGAGCGGGTGCGGGCGGCGCGCTTCGGAAAAACGTTTTACGATGGTCTCGGTATTCGCCTCGAGAAACAAAATGCGCGGATCGATATGCTGCGCCTTGAGTTGATCAATCACTTTCGGCAAATCGCCAAAACTGGAGCCGCCGCGCACATCAATACTCAACGCGACTTTGTCATGCCCCGCCTTGCGCAGAAAAAGTATCACCTCAAGCACGAATAGAACGGGTAAGTTGTCGACGCAGTAGTAGCCGGCATCCTCCAACACTTTGAGGACTACGCTTTTGCCCGATCCGGCCAGACCGGTGACGACAATAGTACGCATCGCTAGTCTTCTTCGGACTCGGCTTGGCTGCTTTGTTCGGCCATTTCCCGTTCGTGGCGTTCGATGAACTCGCGCGTTGAATCGATGCCGCGCTGCTGCAAAATGTAGTTGCGCGTCGCGGCCTCGACCAACACCGCTAAGTTGCGTCCGACAGCTACCGGCACGACCACTTTCGGGAAGCCGATGCCCATGATTTCTTGCACCGTCGCGTTCATCGGCAAACGCTCGAGCGATGCCAAGTCGCCACCGGCCGGTTTTTCCAGATGCACGATCAGCTTGAGATTTTTGCGCGCACGCACCACGGTTTCGCCAAATATCGAACGGATGTTCAACACGCCAAGGCCGCGTACTTCGAGAAAATCTTTAAGCAGCGGCGGGCAGCGGCCCTGCAAGGTTTCGGGTGCAATGCGAAAAAATTCAACCACGTCATCGGCGACCAGGCCGTGACCGCGGCTGATCAGTTCCAACGCCAATTCACTCTTACCGACGGCGGAATCGCCGGTGATCAGGACACCGACTTCGAGTACGGCCATGAACACGCCGTGCATGGTGATTTTCTCGGCAAGCGCTTGGCTCAAATAATAACGCAGCAAATTAATAAGCTGTGGCGTCGGCGCCGGCGATGAGAACAGCGGCACTTGGTGACCATTGGCGGCATCGATCAGTGGCTGCGGCGCGGGAATGCCATTGCCGACAATGACGGCACACAGATGGCCACCGAAAAGTTTACGGATGGCAGTGTCGAGTTCATGCGGATTCAGTCCCTGCAGATAACCATACTCCGCATCGCCGATAACTTGAAAGCGCTGCGGATGCACCAGGTTAAGGTGCGCAATAATGCCGACGGTGGGATGATACAGACTACCCACCGGCGCGCTACGCTGGCCACCCTGGGATCCGGCGATCCAGTCGAGGCGAAGCTTATCGCGATTGTCGTTATAAAGCTGCAGTACGCTGACGCGGGGCATGGCCTGGCCATTGGGTCAAAATTCGATGGGCCTCGACAACATCGTGGCAGGTTGCGAGGGCGTCGCGTACCGTTTTATCACTGAAGATTTGCGCAAGCTCACTGAGAATTTGCAAATGTTGCTCATTGGCATGTTCCGGAACCAGCACGACGAAAATCAGGTTAACCGGCTGGCCGTCGGGGGATTCAAAAGGGATGGGATTGAGTGTGCGAACGAATGCGGCAGTCGCTTCACGCAATCCCTTCAAGCGACCATGGGGAATGGCCACGCCATACCCAAGGCCGGTGGAACCAAAGCGCTCGCGGCTAAACAGACTGTCGAAAACGACGCTATGGGAAATCTGTTGCGCATTCTCGAAAATCAAACCGATTTGCTCGAATAGGCGCTTCTTGTTGACAACGTCCAGATCGAGTGCCACGTGACTCGGGCGCAATAACTTAGCGATCAGACTCATTCTCGATTGATTAAAGTTTCAGCGTTTCGAATTTCAGGAAAACGACGTCGGCCCGCTTCAGCAGCGGGCCTGACCTCCTCCGATTTATGCGTCGACGTTCGGCTCGTCCGGCTGGTGCTTCAACCCACCGTCATGGCGCGGTTGAGCCATTTTTTCTTTGTGTTTAATGATTTGGCGATCCAATTTGTCCGCGAACAAGTCGATGGCGGCGTACAGATTTTCGTGCGCCGCTTCGACAAACATTTCCCTGCCGCGCACATGAATATTCGCTTCGATTTTCTGTTGCAATTTTTCGACGGACAATACGATATTGACGCCCATCAAGTCATCAAAATGCCGCGCGACTCTTTCTAATTTCGTATTCACGTACTCGCGTATGGCAGGGGTTATCTGGAGATGATGTCCTGCTAAAGTCAGATTCATAACGGTCTCCTATTATGTCGATTCTTGATCATACTTCGGGTTGATGTTCGAATCGTATTTCCATTTAGATGCCGGCTTAGATCGACTTCCGCAAATTAGCCGACGAAATTTGCAGTGAGTCGCGATACTTTGCGATCGTTCGACGTGCTACAACAAACCCTTGCTGACTCAAAATGTCTGAAATCCGGCTATCCGACAGCGGCTTTTTGCTGTCCTCGGCGCTGACTAACTGTTTGATTAACGCGCGGATCGCGGTACTTGATGCGGAACCGCCAGTCTCCGTGGAAACATGACTGCCGAAGAAATACTTCAGTTCGTAGATGCCGCGCGGGGTAAACATGAATTTTTGCGTGGTGACGCGTGAAACCGTGGATTCGTGAACGCCTATTGCATCGGCGATCTCCCGTAGGATCAGCGGACGCATTGCCACTTCGCCGTGATCGAAAAAATGCTTTTGCCGATCGAGGATCGCCTGCGATACTTTCAAAATCGTTTCGAACCGCTGCTGGACATTTTTGATCAGCCAGCGCGCTTCTTGGAGTTGGCTGGCAAGTTGCGTACCTGAACCATCGCGCGAACGGCTCAAAATATCAGCATACATTTTATTCACACGTAATTTTGGAATGGCATCATTATTTAAGACAGCGACCCATTTGCCGCGTTCCTTTCGCACCACGACATCGGGCACGACATAGCGCGTGTCGGACAAACCGAACGCACGGCCCGGCTTGGGATTAAGGCTCACGATCAAGTGCTGCGCGCCTTTCAGGGCTTGGTCGTCAATATTCAACACGCGCTTGAGCTTGGTAAAGTCGCGCGCGCCGAGCAGGTTGAGATGCTCCGCGACGATGCGCATGGCCAGTTCGCGAAATTCGGTCGTTCCTGGCAAGGCGCGAAGCTGAAGCGACAAACACTCGCTCAGCGACCGTGCGCCGATGCCGATGGGGTCAAGATGTTGTAGATGCTGCAGTGCGATTTGTAGATCTTCGACTTCCAGTTCCAATTCCGGCGGTAATTGTGAAAAAAGCTCTTCCAGCGACTGCGGTAAATAGCCGTCTTCGTCCAAATTTCCGATGAGCATTTCGACTACGTGCTTGTCGCGCTCGGACATTTGGGTAACGTTGATTTGGTTCAAGAGGTGTTGCAGCAGGGTTTCTGCGACAGCTTGTAGGTCAGATCCGCCGAAGTCATCGTCGTCGTCGCGCTTATTTCCATTTCCCGAGCCTTCGGAACCCCAGTCGCCGGTCGCGTCCCAATCGGTAGTTTCCGCTTGGCTTGCCTCACTGAAGTCCGCTGCATCGCTGGTCGCTTCGCTTTCCTTGGTGTTGCTGGGCGCCTCTTGGTTGGGACCGGACAGCGGCATCACAAGCGGCGGCTCGTAATTGAGATCCACTCGCTCAAGCAGTGGATTTTCAACCAGGAAATTTTCGATTTCTTGATTCAGATCCAGCGTCGATAACTGCAGCAATCGGATCGACTGCTGCAGTTGCGGGGTGAGTGTTAAATGCTGTGAAAGCTTGAGCTGTAGACTATGCTTCATGCGAACTGCGCAGCGCCAACTTATTCTCCGAATGAGCCATGATTATCAGAGGCGGAAATGCTCTCCCAAATACACTCGGCGCACGTTCTCATTATAGATGATTTCATTGGGTTTACCGAAGGCCAACACCGACCCCTCGTTGACGATGTATGCATGGTCGCAAATTCCCAATGTCTCTCGAACATTGTGATCGGTAATCAGGACGCCGATACCACGCTGCTTGAGAAATCGAATGATGTGTTGAATGTCCAGCACCGCAATCGGATCGACGCCGGCGAAGGGCTCGTCCAGCAAAATAAAGCGCGGCTCACTGGCCAACGCGCGGGCGATTTCCACCCGCCGCCGTTCACCGCCGGACAAACTGATGGCGGCGTTGTTACGAATATTCGTGATGTGTAATTCCGCCAGCAAGGTTTCCAGCCGTTGCGTAAGCGCCGGTTTGCTCAAATTCTGCAATTCCAGCACCGCGCGGATATTTTCCGCCACCGTCAACTTGCGAAAAATCGATGCCTCTTGCGGCAAGTAAGACAAGCCCAACTGGGCGCGGCGATGGATGGGTAATCGCGTGATGTCCTTACCGTCGAGAAAAATCGAACCGCCATCAAGGGGCACCAACCCAACCATCATGTAAAAACACGTGGTCTTGCCAGCGCCGTTCGGGCCTAATAAGCCAACCACCTCGCCATTTTTTACCTGAATCGAGACGTCTTTGACTACCGTGCGCGACTTGTAGCGTTTAGCGAGGTGTTTAGCTTCGAGAAATGCCTCCGGCATGTCGGGCGAGTCGTTGCGGGAGAATTCGCTGGTTTCAGGCAACAGGGTCTTTGGGTTAGCCGGATCCATTTAGGCGTCGCGGTCGAGTCGGCTAGCCACTATTTTGGCGCGGGCGCCTGGACTTTGGGTTTCGGCTGCATGACCACCGTTACGCGTCCCGGCGCAGTAGCGTTGTTGGCGCCAGTGCCGCCGCCCAACGCTTGGTAGAACTCGGTCGAACCCTCGTAAGACACGTAGTTGCCGCGCACTTCATCTTTGTCGCGGCGTAGCCAGGCATTGGTGAACAACTCAACTTTATCTGTTTTAGAATCGTATTCAATACGCTCGGCGTTACCGTCAACATACTCCTCAACGCCGTCGCGCTTGGTGCGAAATGTCGCCGGTTTACCGATGGCGGTGGCTTTTTGGTTGCCGTCTTTTTCCTGCCGCACGGTGATTTTCGCGGCAGTTATCTTGGTCGTGCCCTGAGTAAGAATCACGCTACCTTCGAATACACTCACCTTCTGGTTATCGTCCAGGGAAACTTTATCGGCTTCTAAATTAATAGGCTTCTCGCGGTCGGCTTTCTCAGCGTGAACCGCGATCGGCTGGGTCAGCAGAATGGCGACGAGAACTGTGAAACATCCAGCCGGGAAGAATTTAGGGTTTAGGCACATGGTAGCTGGCTTTCACTCGTGACAGGGTCGCAACCCGTGTTTTGTTATTAATTTCCATCGCGGCGGCGGTCATGACATTGTCACCTTCTCGCAACGTGATGGGCTGATCGGTTTTGCCGATGCCAAGATCGGGAATGACGTGAAAATAAGTCGTATCGCCAATCAGACGCTGAAACGTCTGAAACGGCTCGCGTACCAGTCGAACCTTCTCCAAAAAGAAAATTTCGTCGGCTTTTCCAGTCAATTTTGCCTTGGTCGACGTCACAAGCAATGGCGCTTCATTTTTTTCCTTCGACGAAAATTGTACGTCTTCAACGTCGGTCGAATCGTTATCGGGAAAATGAATCATTTTCGTCGCTACGATAGTATAGCGCTCGGCGCCGTCGGCGCCTAATTGCCGAGCGGTAAAATTATCAACGATCATGTCCGGATCGTGTCGAGTGATGTCCGGCTCCGTCTGCTTCACTTGCACGGCGCGCATCAGCCAAAACGTCAGGCCGGCTAACAGCAACATCAGCCCGATGGGCAACCAAATATTCGTAACCGGTTTCAATTCAAATAACTTTCCTGCAGGGCTTGCAACGTACCCTGGCGGGACATGATCAACTCACAGCATTCACGCACCGCGCCGTGGCCACCGCGGGCCTGGGTCACGTAGTGAACCTGTTGTTTGACGAATGCCGGCGCATCGGGCACCGTCACTGCGAGGCCGGCGTGCCGTAATACCGCCACGTCGAGCAGATCGTCGCCCATATAGCAAGCTTCCGCGGCGCTCAGTTGCAATGCACCGAGCAACGAGTTAAACGTAGTCAGTTTGTCCTGACTTCCTTGATACAGGTGCGTGATGCCTAAATTTTCCGCGCGCCGCTCCACGCCATTGCTGGTGCGGCTGGTGATAATGGCGAGTTCCACGCCGCTGCGTTTCAACATTTTCAGGCCGTGGCCGTCGAGCACGTTGTAGGCCTTGATTTCTTCGCCCGCGTCGCTGAGAAATAACGTGCCGTCGGTCATAACACCGTCGACATCAAAAACCGCGATTTTGATGCCTTGGGCGCGAGTGGTGACGTTTTGCATGGTGCAATTTTACGCCTAAAATCTTCCTCTATTCTCGGTATTTCAGATCACGCCTGCGCGCATCAGGTCATGCGTGTGCAACGCCCCGACCAAGCGATTCTCGGCGTCGACGATTAACACGCAGGTAATCTGCCGCTGTTGCATCAGTTGCGCCGCCTCGGCGGCAAGTTTTTCGCTGCGTAGGGTGCGCGGGTTGCGCGTCATCACGGCGGCGATTTTGACGCCGCGCAAATCGGCGTTCGTTTGCAGCACGCGGCGTAGATCGCCATCGGTAAAAATGCCGATGAGTTTATTCGCGTTATCGACCACCGCCGTCGCACCGAGGCCTTTGCGCGTCATTTCCAACAACGCATCGTGCAGCGACGCGTGTTCGCCCACCTGGGGCAAGTCCGTGCCGCTATGCATCAAGTCCGCGATGCGAATCAACAAGCGTTTGCCGAGCGCGCCACCGGGATGGGTCAGCGCAAAATCCTGTTCGGAAAAGCCGCGCGCTTCGAGCAAGGAAATCGCCAACGCGTCACCGAGGGCCAGTGCCACGGTTGTGCTGGCGGTCGGTGCGAGGTTCAGTGGGCAGGCTTCTTTTTCCACCGAGGTGTCCAGATGCACCGTGGCTTCGCGCGCCAAGGTCGAGCGCGGATTACCGGTCATGGCGACGAATTTTATGCCGCGCCGTTTCAGAAACGGCACGATTGCCAGGATTTCCGGACTCTCTCCGGAATTGGACAGGGCGACGATGACATCGTCATCGGTGATCATGCCCAGATCGCCATGGCTCGCTTCGGCCGGATGCAAGAAAAAAGCCGGTGTCCCGGTGCTGGCGAGCGTGGCGGCGATTTTGTTGGCGATGTGGCCGGACTTGCCCATACCGCTGACCACCACCCGGGCGCGGCAATTCAGCAGCAGCTCGTGGGCCGCGTTAAAAGAGGCATCAAGGCGCGCCGCCAGGGCCGACACGGCGGCCGCTTCAATTGTCAGGACAGTGCGCGCAATGTTCAGTATCGCCGCAGGATCGGATAACGGTGTCATGGGCGCTTCAAGTATTTTCAACAATTGAGAGTATAAGTTCGATCCCGCGGCGCGTGTGCGTCGGGCATACCCTGCCAGACGCCGCATGCAGACTGCCCTGCGGCAAAGCATGCCTCAAGAGGCGCACTGCTATTGGCTCGCAGGACAGGCCATATCGAACGTATTAATGATACAGTCTTACTCATGTCCAGCGCACTATTTTTCATCGTCGTTTTGCTGCTCGCCGTAGTCATTACAGTGATGGCATTTCGCCGCTTCCGATTGCCGCCAATGCTGGCCTATCTCCTGGTTGGCATGACGATCGGGCCCCTCGCCATGGGTTGGATGCCGGACAACGAGACCACGCAACATCTAGCTGAATTTGGTATTGTGTTTTTGATGTTCAGCATCGGCCTCGAATTCAGTCTGGCGCAACTAAGCGCCATGCGCCATACCGTATTTGGGCTTGGCGGCGCCCAAGTCGTGCTCACTATTCTGGTCGTGATGGCGATCGCGATGGCGCTGGGCATCGACTGGCGCGGCGGCCTCACACTCGGCGGCATCATCGCCATGTCGTCGACCGCGATTGTCGCGAAATTGTTGATGGAGCGCGTCGAACTACAATCGGCCCACGGCCGCTTGGTGATGGGCGTGTTGCTGTTTCAAGACCTAGCCGTCGTGCCGTTGTTGGTATTGTTACCGGCGCTGGCGCAAGGCCCGGAGCGCTTCTTGCCCACGTTCGGTGTCGCCATGCTCAAGGCTGTTCTGATCCTTAGCCTGTTGCTCTGGTATGGCCGGCGCTTGATGCGCAGTTTCTTTCATCTGGTCGCGAAACAAAAATCCTCCGAGATTTTTGTTTTGAACGTGTTGCTGGTCACCCTCGGTCTAGCCTGGGTGACGGAGGCCGCCGGCTTGTCCATGGCGCTCGGTGCATTCGTCGCGGGGATTTTGATTTCCGAAACGGAATATCGCTACCAAGTCGAGGACTACATCAAGCCCTTCCGCGATGTGCTGTTGGGTTTGTTTTTCGTCACCATCGGCATGCGCCTAGACCTCAGCGCGTTGATCGCCAATATCGGTTGGGTGGCGTTAACCATGATTGCGATCGTCGTTATTAAATTCGTCATCGTGTGGACGTTGGCGCGCGCATTTCGCCACAGTACCTCCGTGTCGACTCGCGCCGGCTTGATTCTGGGTAATGCCGGCGAATTCGGCTTCGTGCTACTGGCAAACGCGGGCGTGTTGGGATTGATGCAGGGACAAAGTCAACAAATCGTCCTCGCGGCAATGCTGATTTCCATGCTGATCGCGCCGATCGTCATTGCGCAGATGGATCGCATCGTGATGTATTTTTGCGCCGGCGAATGGACCGAACGGGCGTTGCGTTTGCACGAGCTTGCGCTCAAAAGCATGGGGCGCGATCGTCACGTTATTATTTGTGGCTACGGCCGCAGCGGGCAAAATCTCGCGCGCTTTTTGGCGCGCGAAGGCATTACCTTCATCGCGTTGGATGCCGATCCCGAGCGGGTGCGGCAAGCGGCGGCGGCGGGCGACTCGGTGGTGTTCGGCGACGCCAGTCGGCGCGACGTGTTGCTGGCGGCGGGTACAAATCGCGCGGCGGCGCTGGTGATCAGCTTCGCGGACGTTGCGATTTCTTTGCGCATTCTCGAGCACGCCCGCGAAGTTAATCCCGGGCTGCCTATCATCGTGCGCACCACCGACGATAGTGAACTGGAAAAACTGCGGAACGCCGGCGCCACGGAAGTGGTGCCGGAGATCCTCGAAGGCTCGCTGATGCTGGCGTCCCACGCGATGTTGCTGCTTGGCATTCCGCTGGTGCGAGTGTTGGCGCGTATCCGCGAAGTGCGGCGCGATCGTTATCACCTAATGCGTGGCTTTTTTCATGGCGCGAGCGATGTCGGCACGGACGTCGAAGATCCTGATCAGCCGCGCTTGAAATCGGTGATGCTGAATCAAGGTGCAGCCGCGATTGGTCATTCCTTGGCGGCACTGAAATTTGCCGAACTGGAAATCGAAATCAGTACGATTTATCGACAAAAAAATCGCTTATCCGCACCAAAGGCGGACACAATGCTTGAAATGGGTGATGTCGTGGTATTGCTGGGAAGGCCCGATGCGCTGGCCATCGCGGAGGATCGCCTAATCCGCAAAGCGGATTAGGCGTTATTCGAGGCTTAACTAAAACAGATTGACGGCTTCGCAGCTTGGGACCGGGGTAACGGCTTGCCAATCGTTGGCGGCGGTGGTGCAAGCCGCCGGCGCCGGCGGACTGGTGCCCGAATTGCGGAAATGACCGGTAACAGGACTTCCATCATCTAGTTTTCGGTCCACTTCCGCCATGATATTGGATGGAACTTGTAGTCCTGACTTAAGATGATTAACGTTGGCGGCAACGGCTGGGAGCACCACGGCATAGTTGTTGGCATACTCGAGGAGCATGAAACCGTTGTAGGCATTCACCGGACTATTGTTAGAACCGGGTACTCCAGCGGTAGCGGCGGGATTGGCCGCGCAAACGGGACAGGCGATGAACCCCGCGTTGGTTAAATGATGCCAGGCGAAAACCCTTTCCTCGGCTGTAATTTGCGAGTTGCCTTGGACGCACGGCAGTGCACACGCGGGTGCGGCGGTTACATTGGGAATATTCGCCTGAGCCGCCGCATAATCCCCCGGCAACGCACGATAGCGATCCTGAAACGCGAAATAAGCCGCCGCAACCGCATTTTGCTGATCGGCGAGGTTACGCACGCGGGCGTTTTGCACCAGTTCTTGGCCTTTCAAAATGCCGCCGAGCAGCAGGCCAATGATGACCAAAACAATGGCAATTTCGACAAGTGTAAAACCGGATTGATTGCGTTTCATAATCTCTCATCCTGAATGAGTATGTAGATTTTAGTTAATAAGCAAATTTCGTGCCAGTGCGGCCAAAGTAGAAAACGGTTTGAATTTAAGGAGTTGTATTGGCCAACGCCCAACGGAAATCATTGCTTTACCACTATCCATCTCATGATCTGTCGATACACCGACAACGCTGACGACTCGGCAACAAATCTTCACTATTGTTTCGTTGCATTCTTAACCCAAGTAGCGTTGTAGCACGTCGCGATTAATTTCGATGCCGAGTCCGGATCCCTGTGGAATGTCGACGAATCCATTGCGCTGGACGACGGCCGGCGAAATCAGATCGCGGCGAAAAGGATGGGACGACGTGTCATATTCCAAAATCGGCTCGGTCGGAAACACGGCATGATGGCTGACCGGCAGCGCGGCGATGAGTTGCAGTGACGCCGCCTGGGCGACGCCCGATCCCCAAACATGGGGATTGACCTGCACGCCATGGCTTTGCGCCAAGGCGGTGATGTGGCGGCACGCGCTAAAACCACCCGCGGAGCCCATGTCAGGCTGGGCGACATCGACACAGCCGCGACCGATTAGCTCGCGAAAGCCATAAAGCGTGTGCTCATTTTCGCCGCCGGCGATCGGAATGTTAAGCTTTTCCCGCAGTGTGCGATAGCCATCGTAGTCTTCCGGCACGACGGGTTCTTCGTACCAGCGCAGGTTGTATTGCTCCAGCTCCTTCCCCAGGCGCAACGCATCGCTCAGACCGTAACCGTGGTTGGTGTCGACCATCAATGTAACCTCGCGCGAGCCCAGGGCGCGCTTGATCTCGGCCATCACTTTGAAATCGTCTTCCAGCCCATAACCCAGCTTGACCTTCATCGCGCGAAATCCCGCCTCATAGTGAGTGATGGCTTCTGCGCCAAGACGCGCCGCTTCACCTTGTCCTTTGATGCGATAAAACCCCGTGGCGTAGGCCGCGACAGTTTTACGGAAAAACCCGCCGAGCAAGGTCGCGATCGGCACGCCGAAATGTTTACCGGCAATGTCCCACAGTGCAATGTCCACCGCACTGATTGCCGCGACCACCGATCCCTTGCGGCCAAAGTCGCGGGTTTGGTGATACATGCGATGCCACAACACTTCCGTTTCCAGCGGATCAGCGCCGAGGATCAGCGGCTTCAGCGCGTGATCAACGGCAGCGGCGGAAATTTGCGGTGGCTCCAGTCCCTGGTTAAACGCTTCGCCCCAGCCGGTGATGCCCGCATCGGTGCTGATTTCGATGATAGTGGCCGAGCGTTTATGCACCCAACCTTGCGAGAAGGCGAAGGGTTGCGTGAGGGGCGTGTGCAAAGCATAGGTCTTCACGTCGGTGATTTTCATGGCGCGCCCTTTCGTTCCAATTGTTTCAGCTTCTCGTTCAAAAAATGCCATTCTTTCGGATCCGTGATTTGGCCGCTTTGCAGCAAGCCGCCGAGCAATATTTTCGCGCTGTCCAATTCGTTCATGTCTTCGCGAATAAAAATATCCATTTGCTGCGCCCAGTGTGGCACCGCTTTTGCCGTGGCGTGCTCGCGCAAGGCTTGCGCGTAAGTCGCCGCCAGCGACAGATCTTTCAACTGATGTTTCGCGATCAGCACGCCATGGGCGAGCCAGGGCCAGCGCGCGTTCGGATCTTGCACAAACGCACGGTAAACGAAATCCAACATCTGCCGCTGTTTTGGCGCGACGGGAACTTCGGCATAAAGCCGGCTGGCGCTCAAGAGTGGATATTGGCTTGCCGGGTCGAGCGCCAAAATTTCCGATAGCCAGTGCTCAACGCGGCTGTAGTCGAGATCGCGAAATGGAATGCTCACGCCGGGCTGGTTGTCGAAGGCTTGCAAATACAGCATCAGCATTTTCGACAGCGCGATCGGTTCACCCAAACTCGCCGCGCGCAGTATCGGCGCGCTTGGTAAGTCCGGCAAATCAGTTGCCTGCGCCTGGGCGTGCGGCGTGCGCCAGTGAACGAAAAATTGTAGCGCCAGGACGATCAGCAACATCGCTATTACGGGCCACGACACCTCGGCGATCGGTCGCGAATTCACGCTAAAAATTCTTTCGCTTCAAATCGAACAATGCCGCCAAGCTCAACAGCGCAACATAGATCGCACTCTGCGCGATGAGCCATGGCAGGTCGACGCTCGATTGACCGCGGCCCAACAGCCACCCGGTCTGGGTAAACAAGTCCAATCGCGGTAGAAAAAATGCGATGCCGTCGAGGGTGTAGTTGGCGAGCCGATCCAGTAA